>NZ_JBFRCY010000475.1:0-3655 GCF_052113305.1 Terriglobus sp. YAF25 | reverse complement strand
GTGGTGCAGAGCTTGATGACGCCACGGTCGTACCACTCAATCTGCCCATCCAGCCGTTCGCCGTCTTCGAGTACGACGACCATCTCGGTCTTCTGCTGAATCTGCTTCTGGAAGTAGAAGGCTTCGGCGTGACTGCTTTCGCCGGGATGATGATTCTCCTGCAGTGCCGCATTCGAGAGCGGTTCTTCATGACGCACGTTGCCGCGACGCAGCATACGGCCTACCAGGGAAGGGCGTATTAGCTTGCGATTGCCATTGAAGGTCTGATCGACGGTCGGGATGGTGGTTTGATCACTCATAAAGCAGCAGATTCCAATACAGCAAAGCGAACCCCACGGCTCAGCGCGTCCGCGTACAAGAAGAAACGACTAACTGGAGCTCTTAAAGATAGGGATGCGTCCAGTCTAACGAAGGTCGCATGGCTTGGCGATTTTTTTGTACGTTACCGTACCACAAGTTGTGTCGCAAAAGAGTCGAGGGAGAGAGAACGCAGCAGGTTGCGCCGCATGCCTGACTGCACCTGATCAAGCGCGCGGGAGGCTGCTTCGATCCATTCGAAGGGAACGGCTGCGGCAGTTCGTTCCAACTCGGCGATCAGATCGATATTGCGAATCATCTCCGGCGTTCCTGCCTGGAGCAACAACAAGTCTTCCAGCAGCGAAGATAGGGCGCCGAGCAGATCCTGTGTCTTTTGCTGACCCTCTGCACCGGCGCGATAGGTTTCCGTCATTTTGAACAGAGCCGTATGGTCGGGATCGTTTACGGCGTTCCGTAGAATGACGAGCGCATCCTGGCGTGCGGCAGTGAAGGCGCCAAGATCAAAGTTGAGGGCACGGCCGGCGGCTCCCTGTGCCAGACGAGCGACAAGCTGACGCTGCGCAGGCTTCCAATCCGGATGCTCCGCGGCCAGCAGACCTTCGATCTCGTGGGGAGGCAGGGCTCCGAGGCGCACCATGGCGCAGCGAGACCGGATCGTAGGCAGAAGTTCGCCCGGGTTATCGGCCAGCAGGATCAAATGCGCGTAGGCGGGCGGCTCCTCCAGAACCTTCAGAAGGGAATTCGCCGCCTCTTTCATAAAACTGGAGGCCGTGAGGATAAAGACCTTACGTTTGGCTTCCGAGGGAGCGCGATAGGCGGAGTGGATCAGTGTGCGGATCTGACCGACCTTAATCAGTAACTGAGGAGGGTCCGGAGGAATGATCAGCACGTCGGGATGCGTCTGAATCAGAACGCGCGTCTCTTTCTTATCTGTCTCGCGCAGCTCTTCCCGGGCCGCTACGGCTTCGTCGACCAGAGTATCGAGCGGCATTGCTGCCGCGATGCGGGTGCAGTTGGCACAGGTTCCGCAAGCGAGCGCCGCCTCCCGACCGTTGGCAAGAGTTTCGCGGGGCTGGTTCCGGCAGAGCAATGCCTGCGTCAACAGCATGGCAAGCGTATACTTCCCGGCGCCTTTCGGCCCGGCGAGGATCATGGAATGTGGAAGGCGGCCTGCGGCGATAGCAGAGCGAAGCTGGTCGACAGCGGGTGCGTTTCCAATAAAGCTGGAGAAGTCCACTGTCAGATTTTACCGTCCTTAGCGACGGAAAAGTTTTACCTCTGCGGAGTCATCAGAATGGGATACCGCGGCCGCAGTGTGATCTTCTCCTGCACGTCGATCCGCTGATTCGGCACGAGATTTAGCTTCCATTGTTGTGCGATGGTCGCCAGGGCAAGGATTCCTTCCATCCACGCGAAACTTTCACCGATGCACTGACGGGAGCCTCCTCCGAACGGGAAGTAGGCAAACCGGGGACGTGCTGCTTTGGCTGCGTCCGTGTGTCGCGACGGATCAAACCGCAATGGATCGGGAAAGAACTCCGGGCTGCGGTGGATGATCCACTGGGAGAAGAAGACATGTGATCCCGCGGGAATACGATAAGGCCCGAGTTCGACATCGATAGAGGCTTCGCGTCCCATAGCCCAGGCCGGCGGATAGAGGCGCATGGATTCGGAGAAGACCTGCTGCGTGTAGGTGAGATTCGCGTAATCAGCCAGGGTTGGCGTGCGGCCTGCCAGAACTCGGTCCAGTTCAGCATGCATCTGCTCGCGAGCATCCGGATTCTGTGAGAGCAGATACCAGGTCCACGTGAGTGCGTTCGCTGTGGTCTCGTAGCCGGCGAGGAAGATCGTCAGCATCTCATCGCGCACCTGTTCATCGGAGAGGGAATTGCCATCCTCATCCCGTGAAAGCAGCAGCATGGAAAGAAGATCGTGACGATCTTCGGGATCTTCAYGGCGTTCACGGATGATGCGATAAGCAACCGAATCAAGGTGCGCCCGCGCCTTGCGGAACCGGGTCACGCCGGGAAGAGGCCAATGCAGGTAGCTTTCGAGCCTGGGCAGAATTACCAGCAGGTTGTAGAGACGCATGATGGCATGGGTCTCATGATTGATGGCTCGGACATCTTCTGTGACCTCGCTGGCGAACAGCGTTCGGGCAACGATTGAAAGCGAAAGCTCCATCATGGCTGCCCCGATATCGATCACCTGACCTGATTTCCATCGCTCAGCCATCGCAGCGGCCGAACGTACGATCTCATCGGCATAGGCCGCAATCCGCTGGCGATGGAAAGCAGGTGCGACGATGCGGCGGTGTTGCATGTGAACCGGATCGTTGCTCGTAAGCAGGCCCTCACCCAGCAGGATCTTCATGCGGCGCAGCGTGCGCTCGCGGATGAAATTGCCGCTCTGGGTGACGAGCACCTCCTGGACGAAGTCCGGATGATTGAGGAAGAGGATGTCAGTGCCCATCATGCGATAGTGGGTCGCAGGGCCGTAGGTCTTCGCCAGATGCTCGAAGAGCAGAATGGGGCGCCCAATCCTCGCCCACGGCTTGCGGCCCATGTAAAAGGGCAGATTATGACGCAGGCCCGGAGGGAAGCGATACGCTCCGCGTTCGACGATCGGGAATGTGGCCGGACCGTTCATCTGGATCAGGAAAAGAGCCGGGTCGTGACTTCCTCAAGGATGGTCGCATGTACCTCATCGATGGAGGCATTCTCTTCGATCAGGACGACACGCCCGGGCTCTCGGGCGGCGATGACCTTATAGGCATCCCAGACACGCTGGAAGAAGTCGTTGTGCTCCTGCTCGAAGCGGGACTCATCGCCGTCGCGGCGTCGAGCCCGGGCAAGGGAAGCGTTGAAATCCGGTAACAGCAGAACCGTAAGATCCGGCTGCAGGTTGCCGCAGAGCAGACGGTGCAGACCGAGGATGGTCTCGCTGCCAAGGCCGCGTCCGCCACCCTGGTACGCCTCGGAGGAATCGGTGTAACGGTCGCAGAGCACAATTTCGCCGCGGTCAAGAGCCGGGCGGATAATCTCAGCGATGGACTGTGCGCGATCCGCAAACATCAGTGCGAGCTCGGTGAAGGGGGCGATGGGGCCTACTGCGGCCTCTCCCTTTGAACTGACGATCAGCTCGCGGATGCCTTCGCCGAGTTTCGTCCCCCCAGGCTGGCGCAGGGTTGTGACAGTACGGTCCTGCTCGGCCATCCATTTATGTAACAGCCTGAGCTGCGTTGTTTTTCCGGAGCCGTCCAGGCCCTCAAAGGTAATAAAAAAGCCGCGCGGCATGGGGCAAGTGT
This sequence comes from Terriglobus sp. YAF25, assembly GCF_052113305.1. Lineage (NCBI taxonomy): Bacteria > Pseudomonadati > Acidobacteriota > Terriglobia > Terriglobales > Acidobacteriaceae > Terriglobus > Terriglobus sp. YAF25. The sequence continues at coordinate 30 of NZ_JBFRCY010000475.1, read as the reverse complement.
ATTCGATTCCGGAAAAACATACTGCGCGAG
>NZ_JBFRCY010000474.1:0-6552 GCF_052113305.1 Terriglobus sp. YAF25 | reverse complement strand
ATCCTGAGGAACTCAGGAAGATCTGGGTGGGATGGCATGACACCGGTGCACCCATGCGCCAGAAGTACGTGCGCTTCATCGAGCTGCAGAACATCGGTGCGAAGGAGCTGGGCTATAAGGACACCGGCGAGCTGTGGCGCGCGGGATATGACATGACTCCGGCGGAGTTCTCCGTCGAGCTGGAGCGCGCCTGGACCCAGTTGCAGCCGCTCTATGACGAGCTGTTTACCTACGTCCGCACACGGCTGATCGCGAAGTACGGCAAAGCGGCAGAGCGCGCCGACGGAAAGATTCCCGCGCAGCTGCTCGGCAACATGTGGGCACAGGAGTGGGGCAATATCTATGACATCGTCGCTCCAACTGATCCGAAGCTGGCGCAGTACAAGCCGGTGAACCTGGAAGAGGCATTGAAGAAGCAGATCGCGGCGAAGGATCCGGCTGCGGCAGCGGCATTCGCCTCCGGCACGGACCTGACAAGCGATGCCGGCCAGGACGCGAAGACGGCAGCCGGTAAAGCGATGGTGCGCTACGGTGAAAGCTTCTTTACTTCGCTCGGATTTCCGGCTCTGCCCGCCACCTTCTGGGAGCGCTCGCAGTTTATCCATCCGCGTGATCGCGATGTCGTGTGCCACGCTTCGGCCTGGGACCTGGACTCGGTCGACGACTTGCGGGTAAAGATGTGCATTGAGGTGAATGACGACTACTTCACCACCGTGCACCATGAGCTTGGACACAACTTCTACCAGCGTGCCTATAACAAGCAGCCGTTCCTCTTCCGAGGCGGAGCGAATGACGGCTTCCATGAGGCGATCGGCGATGCAGTTGCTCTGTCGATTACGCCCTCTTATCTGAAGGCGCTGGGATTGAGCGAATCGGAGCCTCCTGCCGAAGCCGACATCCCGCTGCAGCTGCGCACCGCACTTGATAAGATCGCGTTCCTGCCCTTTGCGCTGGCTCTCGATAAGTGGCGCTGGGGTGTTTTCTCCGGCGAGATCAAGCCGGCGGACTACAACAAAGCCTGGTGGGAGCTGCGGGGCAAGTACCAGAAGGTCGCCCCACCGGTGGATCGCTCCGAGACCGACTTCGATGCGGGAGCAAAGATGCATGTTCCCGCCAACGTGCCCTATGCCCGTTACTACCTGGCGCGCATCTATCAGTTCCAGTTCTACAAGGCGATGTGTGACGCCAGCGGTTATAAAGGGCCGCTGAACCGGTGCAGCTTCTTCGCATCGAAGCCGGCGGGTGACAAACTGGCGAAGATGCTGGAGGCAGGACAATCGCAGCCCTGGCAGCAGACCCTCAAAGAGATGACCGGCAGCGATCACCTCGATGCGCAGGCGATGGCGGACTACTTTGCTCCGCTGTATGAATGGCTAAAGATGCAGAACGCAAAAAAATAAGCTAACCGGTAGCGCTTCCCTCTGTCTAAGTCACAAGCCGGGCCAATTGGTTCTAAAAACGGGAAGAATTGACATACGAATCATTTCGTTGCAGTATTACGAAGTGATTCGTACATTGATTCTGTTTCCGGATGCTGAGTAGGGAGGGTTCCGTTCGATGAGAACCGCGCTGCGTTTTTTTGCCTTGTCTATTTGCCTTTGGGCAGCCGCACTGATTGCGCAGGCTGTGCCGCATGTCTCGCAGGTTTCATTGACGGCGCTCGATACCTCCGGTGCTGCGATCCCTGGTGCATCGGTGCATGTCTCTCCGCAGGTAGGGGAAGATCGGCAGACCGATGGTCAGGGAAATGTGACGCTACCGTTACCGGCCGGAAGCTATGACATCACGATCAAAGCCGATAACTTTCGTGAACGGACAATGAAGAAAGTGCTCGTTCTCGATGGCCGAACCACGCCGTTGTCGGCGGTCTTAGTCGTCGCAGGCGAAGACGAAGTCGTCGAGGTCTCTGGAGAGGAGCAAGTCTCGAACGACAGCAGCTCGAACAAGAGCGCCCTGGTCTTCAAAGGCGACAAGCTCGATACGCTCTCTGACGATCCGGAGATGATGCAGCAGCAGCTAACGTCGCTGGCCGGTGGCGATCCCACCAATCCTCCGCAGCTTTATGTGGATGGCTTTGCCCACGGAGACCTTCCCCCGAAGGAGAGTATCCGCGAGATCCGCGTCAACCAGAATCCGTTCTCGCCTTACTACGATCAGTTCGGCGGCGGCCGCATTGAGGTCTTTACCAAACCGGGAGCCAATAAGCTGCACGGCAACATTGCCAGCAACTTCGGTGCACAGGCGCTCAACGCCAACAATCCGTATGCGGCTTCGGTGTTGCCGTATACGAACTACTATCTCGATGGCGGTGTGAATGGCCCACTGGGCAAGAACAGCTCGTTCTACTTCACCTGGCAGCAGCGAGGTGTTTCGGCGAACCAGGTCATCAATGCGACCGTGCTGGACTCGAGTCTGAATCCGGTCAATGTGCAGCAGACCATCGCCAACAAGCGGTCGGTGCAGAACGATTCCATCCGGCTCGATCACCAGTTCGGCAAGAAGAACACTCTGATTGGGCGTTACAGCTACAGTAGTGTCCTGGTACCGGCCTCAGGAGCGGGGCAGCTGGTGCTGGCTTCGCAGGCTTACCGGAACAGTGTCCGGACAGACACCTTCCAGCTCACCGATACGCACATCTTCAGCCCTAAAGTAGTGTTGGACTCCGCAGTACAGTACCTTCGCAGCAAGACGAGCAGCGATGCCACGTCGAATACACCCTCACTGATCGTGCAGGGTTCCTTCAGCAGCGGATCCAATACTATCCAGCAGGAGCACGATCACCAGGACCGTATCGAGCTGCGCGAGGAGGCATCGATTTCTTTGGGGAATCACTACCTTCGGACCGGCCTCCGCTATCGCTGGTATCACGATTCGAATCTATCGAGAGCCGGCTACAACGGCCAGTTCATCTTTCCCTCACTGACCGCCTATCGCATTACCCTCGATGGCATTCAGCGCGGCCTCACTCCGGCGGCCATTCGCGCAGCCGGCGGAGGAGCAACGCAGTTCTCACTGACCGCGGGTACTCCGACAGCAGAGGTGAATACTGCGGACCTGGGTGTGTACTTCGATGATGAGTGGAAGCTGAACCGGAATTTTACGCTGAACCTCGGCATTCGCTTCGAATCGCAGACAGCGATTCCTGACCATTTCGATCCAGCACCTCGCGCGGGCTTTGCCTGGTCTGTCCTTCATCATGGAAAGGCGAAGGAGCCGTTCTTCGTAATCCGCGGCGGCTTCGRCATCTTCTATCAGAGGTTCGATGCCGGTAATATCCTCCGCACCTATCGCCAGAACGGCGTGACTCAACAGGCATTCATCGTTCAGAACCCTGACTTCTACCCCAACATTCCGCCGGCTTCTTCATTGCCGCAGTATCTGAACACCGTCTACCGGCTCGATCCAAATCTGCGGTCACCGATGCAGATGCAGGGGATGGTTTCGGTCGATCACAGCCTGGGCAAGTACGGCTCTATCTCGGTGCAGTACTACCAGCGCAAATCCACACACCAGTGGACCTCGCTGAATATCAACGCGCCATTGCCCGGTACATATGATCCATAGGCGTTGCCCGCCAGGAAGGCAACGTCAACTTCAGCACCAGCAGCGCCTCGGGTTTCTTCCCGTCGAACTCGTATAACCTCGGCGCCGACTACGGCAGGCTGGCTGGCTTCTCTCCGATACGCTACTTCGGCGGAGCGAACTGGAAGCCCGGCTGGGGCACAGCATTCAATGTCTTCATGTCCGCCTGGTCGCAGTCGAACTTCAACATCACGACCGGCACTGACCTGAACGGAGACGCGCAGTATAACGATCGGCCTGCGTTTGCGACAGATCTGACGAGATCTTCAGTAGTGCGAACAGCGTGGGGTAACTTCGACACCAAGCCGATGGCCGGGCAGACTATCATTCCCATCAACTACGGCACGGCGCCGGGACTGTTCTACATGGAGTTGTACTTCAATAAGAACTTCTACTTCGGCAAACGACCGGAGTCGCCGAAGGACACTGCGAAGGAGAAGCTGCCACAGAAGCCATATCGTTTCCAGGTCGGTATTGGCGCAGACAATCTGCTGAATACGAACAATCCCGGTGCACCTGTGGGTGTGTTGAGCTCGCCGTATTTCGGCAGATCTATTTCACTGAATACGCCGTTCACGAACAACAGCGCAGCGAACCGGGCGTTATTAATGCGGGGTGCGTTTTTCTTCTGAGTTGGTATGGAACGCGCCTTCAGCGCTCTTTAGGTTCGATTGCGCCAGTTTCCGGCAACTGCATCGCGAGCAACGCTGCGGGGCTCAGATTCTCACCACTCCAACGTAATGAAACATGAAGGTGTGGCCCTGTGACGCGTCCTGTCGCTCCGGAGAGGCCGAGTAGCTGGCCTTTCCTCACCATCGCTCCTGCCTTCACCTGCAGGCGCGAGAAGTGCATGTAGATGCTGAAGAGCCGATTGCCGTGATCGATGATGACGCAGTTGCCTTCCAGAAACATGCGTTGTGCCAGCACGACGCGGCCTGCGTTCAGCGCATGGACAGGAGTGCCGGGGCGTGCGGGAAAGTCTGATCCTCGATGGATGCTGATTTTCTTGCCGTTGAAGACGCGGTTGTCGCCGAAGTTGTCGAAGACCCTGGAGGCAACCGGAGCGGCAAAGCTGCCGGACCACAACGGTTGCGAGGCAGAGCTTGCAAAGGCACGCTTCTTTGCCGCCGCATCTCGCTCCATCTGCCGTTGCGCTGCGGGACTGGGCGCAATGAAGGCCTTCGCAACAGAGAGTGTGCTGGAGTGGAAGTTCGCTGCGGCTACCTGTAGCTCCTGCGTTGTGTTCAACGCTGCACCACCCGCATAGGTGCCACTGATCGCGAAGGGATACGATGCCGGCTCCTGTTCGACATCGGCTCCGGCGATGGCGTACCAGGTGCGGCTATCGATCGCAGGAAAGAAACCAAGCTCTTTGCCAAGCCAGGTGGCTGTGACGCGTGTTGCGGGGCGATCGAGCGTGAGTGTGAACAGTACCGGCGAACCCTGTTCGATGTGTTGCGGCTGCCAGGTTAGTGTCTGCGCGTTGAGCGCGGAGGCGGCAAGTGTCATCAGAATGACGAGCAGGCGATACCGGGTCATATCTCTACTGTGCACGAGACGATGATCTACATCCACTCGCTTCCGTATTGCACCGGAATCTGGGTGAAGGCGATGCGTGTCGGTGCGGAGTCGCGGGCCGACATCATGCCGGCCAGATGCACGGTGGTGTGGCCGTGTTTCAGGTTGATCTGATCGATAGCTGTGGAGAGCTGGGAGCGCCGGTCCTGATCGGCAAATAGGCCGGGATTGTGGTGGGACTCCGGCAGCAGGCGGCCCAGCGTGACACCGACGAAGAATGGCTTTTCGAAGTCGGGTCCCTGCGGCCGCTTCTGCCAGAGCTTCTGCAGGACTTCCAGTAGCGTGAGCGTATCCTGCGCATCCGGGAAGCGGGCCTCCATTCCCCAGCCGGTATGTTTCAGACCGGAGAAATGTTGTTTTGACCGCAGGCGCTCTGCCTGTTCACGGTTCAATGCAAAACGGACGTGGAGCGCCATGGAGCCGGCATAGAACTTCTCCATGCGCAGACGCATGGCGGCTTTATGCAGCAGCTTGTGGGCGACCGCCCAGGATCCGGGGATGGTGCGATGTTCCGGCGCAAGAACGTGAGAGTGGCCGAGAGACTTCTGGATTTCGCTCGGCACGGGCGCCCCGTCGTCGCCAGTGACGTGGCCGCGAAGCCAGTGATAAAGGCGGTCTCCCCATACAGAGTCCCAGAGCTTATGCATTCCGTGCCGATCCAGCGCCAGGAGTTGCGGCATGGTGTGGATACCCTGCGCATTTAACCGAGCCTCGGTGCGCGCACCCACACCGGGAAGGTCACGCAGGTCCAGGTGCGCGATGGCGCGCGGCAGCTGCGAGGGGAGCAGGCCGATCAGGCCATCGGGCTTCTGCATGTCGCTGGCGATCTTTGCCAGGTAGCGGTTCGGCGCCATGCCGATGGAGCAGCGCAGCACCTCGCCGACATCCTGATAGATCGCCTGCTTGATGTCGTATGCGATGCGACGCGCATTCTCCGGCAACTGTTCGCGGCCCATCAACTGACAGACCATCTCATCGATAGAAGGTGTATGCGAGACGGGACATACGCGTTCCACCGCTTCCGCAATGGCGTGGGAGAACTTCGCGTACTCGGTGTGACTACCTTCGACGAGGATGATGCCGGGGCACTTCAGCTTGGCCTCGCCGACAATGGTGCCGGTCTTGATGCCGAAGGCCTTGGCCTCATAACTGGCGGCGATGCAGGCGGTGGTATCGGAGTTGGTGGGAACAACGGCGAGCGGGCGGTTGCGGTACTCCGGATGAAGCTGCTGCTCGACCGAGGCGAAGAAGGAGTTGAGATCGATGTGCAGAAAGACGAACCGGTCCTCCGGTATGCGGAACTCGCCGGATTGGGGCGTGGCCGACATGGCAGAAACTGATTATATTCTCCTTTTCTTCGCTGGAATTGTGGATGGATAGACGGCACACTCA
>NZ_JBFRCY010000473.1:0-3669 GCF_052113305.1 Terriglobus sp. YAF25 | reverse complement strand
ACTCCACCCGGGCCGGAAAATCCGCTGCCATTGGTCATGAACGAGGTCACCGCATACTCGGCCGGCTTCACCAAAGGCATGTCCGGCATATCAGGAAGTACCGGTGGCGTCAGCGTAGCGGCGTAGAGGCCGTTCGGTCCGGCGCAGCTATCGACGGTTGAGGCGTAGATGACATTGCTGTTGGTGTTCAGACCGCTGACCTTCGATCCGGCAGGAACAAACTGCACCGGAGCAATGTACTTCTTCGCATCGCCGTCCTGCTGGCGCGCAGCATGAAGCATGCCGTCGCTCGAGACCGCCCACACATACGGCTGCGGGCGCTGGAAGCCGCCGCCGCCAAAACCGCGGCGTCCCATACTATTGCCCGGCATCACGACCGAGGCAGTCTGGCCACCCGAGCACAGTGCGGTCGGCGTTCCGCTGGGCTTCACATCGAACTTCGTCTCGAAGTACTTCTCTCCGAGGTCGGAATCGATGGAGTAAAGGGCATTGCTGCTGCCGCCGACAAAGAGCAGCTCCTTGAAGCCGGCCCAGCCGATAAGGTTTGTCAGATCGATGGGCGTCGAAAGCGCATCCAAGCCTACAGCCGTATTCGGGAACTTGAACTTGTACAGGAGCTTCACCTGGCCCTTGGTGATGTTGTCCTTGCTCAGGTACTTGTCGTTACGCGCCCAGCCGTCGCGCTGCGGATTGCCGCCGACGCTTGGCCAGTCCGCGGCCCATAGACTGGCGCATGCCGTGACAGCGATGCATGCCGACCAAAGAAATTTCCTACGCATGTGGAAGACCTCCCCTCCAGAATCCAGAGCACGCTGGACATTTGCTGCAGCGATAACAATACGGATGAACCGTGAAATTGTGGCGTTGAGACGGGTTCAGTAACGCAAATTTGAGACGTCTTAAGCCGATGACGTTAGACCACATCGAAAACACCGTTGTCAACGTCTCAAATGCATGTTTCCTGAGCCACAACTCGCCAAACAATGCGGCGCAGGGGAGACGGAAACAGAGCTCCAAAAGTCGCAGATCGGGGGAATTTCTGCTCGAATACGGTGGCAGCCGTGACCTTCAGGCCAGGTTATCCAGCTCTGTAACGAATGGGCTTTCGCCCTGGCCTTTTAAATGGCCAGCCAGAAAAGACTCAGGGCTAAAAACCCATTTACTTTCATGCGTTTATCAGGGGGGCTGAAGCCCGCTGGATACCCCAGCCAGCAAAGCCGGCCGGGGACCCCGCTGGATACCCCAGCCAGCAAAGCTGGCCGGGGACCCCGCTGCTCCCACCAGAAATGAAGTTATTCGGTGGGCGCTTGCTGACCGCGGTGGGTTTCCAGCTTATGCCACTGATCCAGCGTAAGTTCGCGGCGGATGCCTAACAGCATGCGGGCGTTTGCCTTTTCCAGCTCGGCCCGGGCTTGCGCGACGCGATCAATCTGAGACAGGATGCGGTTCTCATCGGGCTGCTCCGCCGAGACCAGAGGGCCAAGAGTGTCCTCTTCCTTCCGCAGCGAGCGGAAGAGCGAAGCCAGGGTTCCACGGTTGGCATCGAAGATCGCGTCCATGCGGGAGCGCTGTTCTTTCTGAATCCCGATCGACTCTGAAAACTTCTTATCGTCCCACCACCGTCCCGGAGGGCCAACCTGCAGACCGCCGTGCATGGTGCTCATCGTGCCCGGGTTATTGCCGCCAAACGGAGGGGGAGACGAGTTCCGCCGATCAGGAAAGCCGCCGCCAAAACCGCCACCGTTCCCCATTGGTGGGCGACCACCCCCACCCCGCATGCCGCCCCCGCCCGGAGGGCCGCCAGGGCCTTGCGCAAGAGCAGCTGAGCCGCCAATCAGGATGGCAAGCAGGGCCAGGGCGAGTTTGAATCGATACGTCATTTGGCGAAGAAAAAAGAATAATAAAAGAGATTAGCGCTTCGTTGTCCTGGCTTTGCCGGACTCGTTGGCAAAGGCCGCCTCGTGCTGGGCAGCGGGCTGCGCAATCTCCTGGTTGATAGCGGACATCAGTTCATTGTCTGCGGCAATCTGTTCCGCCGTAGGCACCGGTGACTTATGTTGTACGGACGCCTGCTGCGGCGCATCGTTATCGCGGATCAGGAATGGCACGGCAACCGCAATCGCAAGCACTGCAGCCATAGCCATACCCGCAGCTGGGCGGAAGGAAAGTCCCAGACGTTCGAAGAAGCCGGGCTGAGGTGTCGGCATTTCCGCCACGCGCTGGCGGCTCCAGTCCATGGATGCCTCGCGCAGCATGCCCATCGTCTCTTCCACCCGAGTCATTTCCTGGCGGCAGTGTTCACACGAGTTCAGATGGGCTGCGGCAGTGCCGTCATCCAGTCCCAGCAGAAGATCGGTGAACTGTTCGTCTGTGAGGTGCCGGTTCATCGCGTACCTCCCAGTGTAGACGCGTTTGGACCAAGCTGTGCTCGAATGGCAGTTACAGCCCGGTGCAGGTGAGTCTTGACGGTATTGACCGGCATGCCGGTTGCCTCGGCAATCTCCGCTAGAYCCATCTCTTCCAGGAATCGCATGACGAAGACCGAACGCTGCCGTTCAGAGAGCGTCGCCAGGGCGGCATGCACGCCTTGGACGCGTTCCCGGGCGATCAGGGCGCTCTCCGGCGAGCTGGCGCGCGAGCTGATCTGGTGCGACATGTCGGTGACGTCGGCGGCCGTCGCACGGAAGTTGCGCCAGAACTTGAACTTCTGGGTGCGGACATGATCGCGCACCAGGTTGGTGGCAATGGACATCAGCCATGTCGAGACGGAGCAGTCGCCGCGGAAGCTGGCCCGGTTGGCATAGGCCTTGACGAAGCAGTCCTGGGTGATGGACTCAGCGAGATCCGCGTCGTTGATGGAATAGGCTACGTAGCGGTAGACCTTGGCGCGATAGAGCCGAACGAGACCGTCAATGTCCTCAAGCTCGTGCGTGCGGGCCTCCTGCCGTGCGGCAAATGAGAGTATCGCGGTGCTGGCGGTAGCAGGCATACACCCGTTTGGACGGGATTACACCGGCGCGGAGTACATCGACCGTCATCAAAGCGAAGACTAAAGGGCCGCAAATGCGGCCCTTAGTTACCTTTGTACCGGATTTTGCCTAGGGCGTGTCACTCAATTGCTATCGCTTGGCAATTGAATTGGCGCCACCTGGATTGGGATTCCATAGGATTGGAATTCCCTACAGCGTACGCCCAACGATCGGGGCAAGCTGCTTGAGCTGGGCGTTCAGTTTGTTGAGCTGCTCCGGGAAAAGCGACTGGGCGCCGTCACTCATCGCCTTATCCGGATTCGGGTGCATCTCCATCAGCAGACCGTCGGCTCCGGCAGCTACCGACGCCAGCGCCAGTGCCGGCACCAGGTCGCGCTTGCCGACACCATGCGACGGATCGCCGAAGACCGGCAGGTGGGTCAGCTTCTTCAGCACCGGAATCGCCGAGACGTCCATGGTGTTGCGGGTGTAGGTCTCAAAGGTACGGATACCGCGCTCGCACAGCATCAGGTCGTAGTTACCGCCGGAGAGGATGTACTCGGCAGAGAGCAAGACCTCTTCGATCGTGGCGGCGATACCGCGCTTCAGCAGGCATGCCTTACGCACATGGCCAAGCTCCCGCAGCAGGTTGAAGTTCTGCATGTTGCGCGCCCCGATCTGGAAGACATCGATGTACGGC
>NZ_JBFRCY010000472.1:0-3677 GCF_052113305.1 Terriglobus sp. YAF25 | reverse complement strand
GACCGATTTATGCCACGTCCACAAAGCAGAATCCGGATCCGGTGACCGGGCTGGAGCTGCTGCGGCAGGTGCGCAAGCTGACCAGGAAGCCGATCGTTGCGATTGGAGGAGTCACGCCTGAGAGAGCACCGGAGGTGCTGGATGCGGGTGCCGATTCAGTCGCTGTGATCTCAGCGCTTGTGCCTTCCGGGCCGACGGTTTCAGCATTGCCGTTGATCGAGGCTTTTCTGCGCGCGGTGGTGGGATAAACCATTTTGAATCAGGCCACAAGGACTTACTGCGGAGGTGTCCTGAAATGCACCGTTTGAGGTTCATTTCCGCATGACGGGAGGGGTGTTAACGGTATACTTACTACTGTGACCACCACTGCATCTGAACCCCGAGTCAACAACCTCTCCAACCAGGCTGAGGCCACAAAGCGCGTTCTGTTGCTTAAGCCCCGTGGCTTTTGCGCCGGCGTTGTGCGCGCTGTCGATATTGTGAAGATCGCGCTGGATACCTTTGGTGCGCCGATCTATGTCCGTAAGGAGATCGTTCACAATCGCTATGTGGTCAGCGACCTGGCGAAGAAGGGTGCGATCTTTGTCAACGAGCTTGATGAGGTTCCCTCGGGTGCGCGTGTGATCTTCTCGGCTCATGGCGTATCGCCGGCAGTGCGCGCGGTTGCCAAGGAGCGTGGTCTGAAGGTGATTGATGCGACGTGTCCGTTGGTCACCAAGGTTCACGTAGAGGCGATCAAGTTCGCCAAGCAGGGATACTCGCTGGTGCTGGTAGGGCATCGCGAGCACGAAGAGGTGGAAGGTACGCAGGGTGAAGCGCCCGAGGTCACGCAGGTCGTTTCGACGGTAGAAGAGGTGAATAACCTCGTGGTTCCTGATCCTGACAAGGTTGCTTATCTGACCCAGACCACGCTTTCTCTGGATGAGGCGCGGGACATGATCGAGGCGCTGAAGAAGAAGTTCCCGAACATTGTCGGACCGCATGCACAGGACATCTGCTATGCCACGGAGAACCGCCAGACTGCGGTCAAGAATGTGGCGCATGGTGCGGATCTGGTGCTGGTGGTGGGTTCGAAGAACAGCTCGAATTCAAACCGTCTGGTTGAGGTCTCGCAGAATCTCGGTACGAACAGCTACCTGATCGATAAGGCTGAGGACATTCAGCCGCAGTGGCTGAATGATGTTGACAATGTGGCAGTGACTGCAGGTGCTTCGGCTCCTGAAGTATTGGTGCAGGAGGTCATTGAGTACCTCCAGACCAAGGGTTTCGGTTCGGTAGATGAAGTGGAAGTCATGCCGGAGAATGTGCGTTTTGGTCTCCCTCCGGAGATCGTGCAGGCTATCAAGCCGGCTCCGGGCGCAGTGACCGTAGGCGCCTAAGCAGGGTGCGTCTAATAACTGAGGTTTCCGAACGCATGGCAATTGACGCGAGTAAATCGACGGCATCGTCTCAAGCAGGCACACAGCCTCGCTTCGGACGAATGGACCTCGAACTGGACAAAGTCTCTTCGGGCATTAAACGAGCAGTAGATTGGCTCTTCGGCCAGCAGCATCAGGATGGTTACTGGTGCGGTGAGCTGGAAGCCGACGTCATGCTCGAAGCGGATTACATCTTCGTGCATACCCTGCTCGGCACGGGTGACCGGGCGAAGATGCAGCGCGCCGTCAACGAGATTCTGCGTCATCAGAATGCCGATGGTGGATGGAGTCTCTATCCTGGCGGACCATCGAATGTGAACTACGGTGTGAAGGCCTATCTGGCATTGAAGCTGATGGGCTGGAGGGCTGACCATCCGCTGATGGTGAAGGCACGCGAGAGTGTGCTTTCGCTCGGTGGTGTGGTGGAGTGCAATACGTTCACCAAGCTCTATCTCTGTGCTCTGGGCGCATACGATTACGATGCCGTGCCGGCGATTCCGCCGGAGATCATCCTCTTCCCCAACTGGTTTTACTTCAATATCTACGAGATCTCGTCCTGGTCACGCGGCATGCTGGTGCCGCTGTCGATCATCTATGCGAAGAAGCCGTTCAAGAAGCTTGCACCCGAGGAAGAGATCGACGAGCTGTTCGTCGGCGGTCGCGACAGAGCGAATCTTCATCTGCGTTGGGACAAGAAGCGGCCGGTAAGCTGGCGTAATTTCTTCCTGCTGTGCGATCGTGTCGCGCACTGGGCAGAGCGTGTTCATATTCGTCCGCTTCGGAGCATGGCGATCAAGAAGGCCGAGAAGTGGATGTTGGAGCGCTTTGAGAAGTCCGACGGTCTCGGTGCTATCTACCCAGCGATGTTGAATGCCATTGTGGCGCTGCGCTGCCTTGGATATTCGATGGATGATCCTGTCCTGATCCGCGCGGTGGACGAGTTTGAGAAGCTCGGCATCGACTGTCCGGAGGGAACCGAGGACTATCCCACGCCGACATTCCGCATGCAACCGTGCTTTCCGCCGGTGTGGGATACCGCACAGGCGATCTATGCTTTGGGCGAAGCCGGTGTGGCGAAGGATGATCCGCGGATGATCAAGGCCGCGGACTGGATCCTGAGCAAGGAAGTCCGTCACAAGGGTGACTGGGCCGAGAAGGTTCGTAATGTCGAACCGGGCGGCTGGTACTTCGAGTTCAATAACGAGTTTTATCCGGATGTGGACGATACCGGCCAGGTGTTGCTCGCTCTGAAGTGCGTCGAGAACCCGCGCGAGCGCTACCAGTACGAGGTGTGCGAACGCGCGCTGAACTGGATCTGGGCAATGCAGTGCAAGAACGGTGGATGGGCTGCCTTCGATAAGGACAATACGAAGACAATCTTCGAGCAGATTCCGTTCGCTGACCATAACGCCATGCTCGATCCGCCGACGGTGGACATTACCGGCCGCATGCTGGAGATGCTGGCGCTGTATGGCTACAACCGCTCTGACAAGCGCGTTGAAAAGGCTGTGCAGTTCATCCTCTCGGAGCAGGAGAGCGACGGTAGCTGGTTTGGCCGTTGGGGTGTGAACTATCTCTACGGCACGTTCCTGGTTCTGCGGGGATTGCAGTCGATGGGCATGTGGAGCCATGAGCCCTGTGTTCTGCAGGCTACCGAATGGGTGCGCATGGTGCAGAATTCAGATGGCGGCTGGGGCGAGAACTGTGGCACGTACGACGATCCATTGCAGCGCGGCATGGGGCCAAGCACACCGTCGCAGACGGCCTGGGCACTGCTGGCATTGCTTGCCGGCGGAGATGTCCGCTCGGATTCGGTTGCCAAGGGTGTACGCTGGCTGATCGATCACCAGCACGAGGATGGGAGCTGGGATGAGCTGGTGCCGGGCCGCAACGGTGAAAGTTATTACACCGGAACGGGCTTCCCGCGCGTCTTTTACCTGGGATATCACCTGTACAAGCAGTACTTCCCGCTGCTGGCATTGACGACGTATATCAAGGCGCGCGAGACGGAAGTCTCCGGCGCGCTGGAATAACCAAGTTTTTACTCAAGGAGTGTGAGCCGATGGCAGTGCCAATCTCACAGATGCTGACGGTTGCAAGTTACGTCCTGAAGCAGAAGATCAAAGGCAACAAACGGTATCCGCTGGTGCTGATGCTGGAACCGTTGTTCCGTTGCAACCTCGCCTGTGCTGGTTGCGGCAAGATTCAGTATCCGGCCCACATCCTTAAGACGGATCTCACACCGGAGCAGTGCTTTGC
>NZ_JBFRCY010000471.1:0-9174 GCF_052113305.1 Terriglobus sp. YAF25 | reverse complement strand
GATCATCACTCCGCCAAGTCCATGTTTCGCAGCGTACGCCGCCTTGTAGCTGAGCGAGGCGGTGTCTTCAAAGGTGAAAAACGTATCCCCGTCGTACAGCCAGGGAGCGTGCGAGAGGCGATCACGGTAGAGGACGTATTTGCCCTTCATGCTCCGGATGCGGTGATAAGGATAGTCTTCGCTGCGGATACCTGGTCCATCCTGAAAGAGACCGTGATTGTCGCCCTCCGGAACCTTCCAGCCGTATCCGTAGAAGGGCATGCCCATCAGCAACATGTGTGCCGGGACACCGGCGGCGATGTAGTCGTTCATGCCGCGGTCGATGCTTCCGCCCGGATGTGCCGGATCGCGGAAGAGCGGTGCGATAAAGCCGGAGCGCTGCATCCAGGGACCGGCATAGTCATAGTACATGACGCCCACCTGGTCGAGGTAGGGAATGATGGATCGGAAATCGACCCCGCCGAGCATGCGCGGCGACGGACCGACCGCGATAGAAAGCCTCAATCCCGGTCGTACGGCGTTCATCTGTTCCCGGAATTCTCGTAGGAGCTCGTGGAAGTTTTCCGCGTCTTCCTGGTGAGGTGACTCCCAGTCGATGTCGAAGCCGTCGAAGAGGTCCGATACATTGATGCCTTCCGCGAAATGGCCGCGGATGAAGGTATCGATACAGGAGTGGACAAATTGTTTGCGGACCGCGGGTTGAGCATCCGCGGCGAAGTCAGCAGCTCGGCCTTCCAGAGAGATGAGCAGCTTCAGGTGCGGATACTTCCGCTTCAACTCCTGTATCTGGTGGAAGTAGCCATGGAAATGCGATGCAGGATCATCAGCGATGCCATCGACGCTGTTTGCGGCGTTGAAAACCGTATTCAGGTCGGCATTGGGATCAGCGACGGAGCAGTGACCCTCTTTGACGAAGCCCTGTGCATAATTGATCTGATCCAGCAGCCTGGCGCTGCCACTCTGATCAAGGGCTTTTACGGAATAAGGTGTATCGGCATAAAGCTGCCACTGAGGAAAGTAGCCGACGACGAGGGGCCTCTGCCGTGTGACCGAATCAGACGTGGCTGATACGAGGGAAGTGTCGAGGTGAGAGCTCCCAGGGTCGTTGTGGAACCGAGCCCGGTAACAGGGTTGCTGAAGTTGGCCTGGTTGGCGATGTTGAATGCCTCGGCACGGAACTGCAGGTGAGTTTCACGATAGACCGCGAACTCTTTGAACAGCGACATATCCCAGTGCCGGAAGTGCGGTCCGTGATATGGGTTACGGCGTTCATTGCCTACGTCGCCCGCGCTCTGGGCAGAGAAAGCGGAAGCCCGGAAGAACTGCATGGCTCCCGAGAAGATGGGGGTGATGTTCTGGAAGGGGTCTCCATTGACATTCGGCCGGTCAGCCGAACCACCGGGGCTGGTGCCGCTGACATTGGTCGAGTTAAGAACGGTGAACGTCATACCAGTTGACCAGAGATAGAGGACGTTTGTACGCCATCCGCCGAGAAGCGCGCCACGAAGTCCGTGCGCTCCTTTGCCGAAGGGCAATGCATAGTTACCCGTAACGACAATGCGGTTGCGCACATCGAGATCGCCATTGCCATAGTCATCGAACTTCTGTGTCGCCAACACCTGGCCGACGCCGTTTCCGCTCTGTCCATTGATGTTTGGAGCGTTATCGAGCAGATGAGCCCAGGTCGTGTTGACGTTGAAGCCGAGGCCATTGTGGAAGCGGCGCTCGATGACAGCCTGCAGAGAGTGGTAGGACGAAGCGCCCGTGGCATAGCTACGGGTAATCGTCGTGACTCCCGGCAATACCGAGTAGTAACGGCGCAACGTTTGTGAGCCGTTCTTGTTTCCCAGCGGTGCACGGTTGATGTCGAATCCGGTGGAAAGATGGCGGCCCAACTGCCCGACGTAGGAGACGGTCAAGGTATTGCCCTTGAAGTCTTTCTGCGCCGTGAGGTTGAACTGTTCCAGGTATCCGGAGCGGAAGTTGTAGTCAACAGTTGCAGGGATAGAGCCGACGAGTGCCGATTGGGCGGTGCTCGGGTTCTGGTTTGGCGATGGCATGCCTTGATTGAACCGAGTAAAGGCTGTACCGCAACCGCTGGTTCCGTTCGCTGCCTGAACGGAGGAGCAGTTGCCATAGATCGCGATGTTCGGTGGGTTTTTCAGGTTTACCGGAGACATGGTATAGATGTCGTAACGAACACCGAGATTGAGGGTAAGGTTTTGACGTACGTGCCAGTCATCCTGGACATATACGCTTGGCTCCCAGGTCAGGTACGTAGGCGGATACAGGTTGTTGTTGCGTGTAGCCGCCGAGAAGATACCCATCAGCAAGCCAGGAGCGCCCATACGGAAGGTCCAACTGCCTTCGCCCTGGTTGTCCTGCAGGTTTAGCGCGATACGGCGGATGCCCGCGGCGCCAAAACGGAAGCTGTGGTTCCCGCGGTTATAGAAGATATTTCCATTGAGCTGATAGCTGTTGTCCTTGTTCTGCAGCGGCACGAAGTTGCTGCCGCCTCCAAGGCCTGTTAGCCCCGTAGGCAACGCGACCGCAAGGCCTGAGGTCAGTTGACTGATATTGACATTCGGCTGGCCGAGCTTGGTGTTCGGGTTGACGCCATAGTTCAGCGGATACGATGCGTTGTTGATATGGGTCCACGCCGCGCCGACATTCATCAGCATGTTTGAGGTAAAGGTATGCGTGTAGATCACCGCGGTGTTGCGTGCGATCTGTGGAGCAGATCCGAATCCATTGCCGGTCTGTGGATCGATGGCGAATCCATTCACGCTGGAGATGGGAAGTGATCCAGGTGAAAATGTGAAGATGTCGTTGACGATGTACTTAGCGAAGATCTGGTTGTTGGTGTCGAAGTGATAGTCGACACGAACGTCGTACACCGTAGAGTACTGTTGCTGGTTTCGCGTTCCGACGTATCCGTTTTTACCCGTGTTCGGTGAGGGATAAAGTTTGAAATAAGCGAGTCCAACCGGGTCAATGTAGCTGCTCGGAACAATGTTGCCCGCGATAGGACTGCGAAGATAACCAGGTGACGCCGGGTTTGGATCGTAGACGCAGCCAGTGGTGTGCGACTGCGTCGGATCGACCACGGTGGCCGCGATGGTGGCGCATCCCGACGCCGGGATTGCATCGGAGAAATCTCCAGGGTGCGCGAGTTCGTAGGCGGTAGGAACCGTCAGGTTACTCGGCAGGCCTCCCTTGATCAGACGGAAGAACTCCGCATCGCCATGGAAGAAGGCCTTGTCTTTGAAGATCGGCCCACCAAGGCTGCCGCCGAACTGGTTCTGCCGCAGTCGTGGCTTCGCAGCCTGAGCTCCGAACTGATAAGCGTAGGCGTTCAGCTTGTCATTGCGGAAGAACTCATACAGCGAGCCATGAAAGTTGTTGGTGCCGCTCTTGGTGATGACGTTGATCAAACCGCCGCCTGCTCTGCCGCCGTCAGACGAAAAGCTGTTGGTCAGAATGCGTACTTCCTGAATGGAATCGATCGACGGACGTACGCCAATCGTGCCGATGACACGTTCGTTGTTGTCGAGGCCGTCGACGAGCTGGTCGTTCAGAACCTCAGACTGACCATTGATGGAGATCGAAGACGAAGGGCGGCGGTCATCCGGACGATTGCCGCTGTTGATGCTGTTCGGTGCGCCCTCGGTCGCTCCTGGCATGACTTGTACGAGGTTGATGAAGTTGCGGCCGTTCAGAGGCAGATCCTGTACGGCGCGCTCTGTCACGTTGCCTCCGACAGAGGACGCATCCGTCTGCAGGATCGGTGCGGCGGTAGTGATTTCCACGGTTTCATTGACGGCGCCGACAACCAGCGCCGCGTCAGCGCGCCGGCGATCACCTGCGGCTACTGTGACGTTCTGGATGCTGATGGTTTGGAAGCCTTGCACCTTGATGCTGATGTTGTAGGTGCCGGGGATGAGGTTCGGAACGGTATAGGCGCCAGACTCCGTTGTTTTGGTGTCGACAGCGATGTTGGTCTGCGTGTTGGTTACGGTGACGTCCGCATTTCCAACGGCGGCTCCGGAAGGGTCAGAGACGGAGCCCACGATCGTAGCTGTTGTGTCCTGTGCGGTAGCCGTCGTCCCGGAGAAGACCACGATCACTGCCAAAAGCAGGGCGATCCAGTGGGTTAGTTTTTTTTGCGGAGAGAATAGAAACATCTATACGAGATACTTTGCAAGTAGATTTTTTATTGAAACGGTTCGGCGGCGCGTAACCCCTTTTATTTTTCGGCTATTGATTTATATAAAAATCAATTCAACCAAGGTGTGGGCTGGCGCGTCTTTGTCTGTGAGGTCCAACGGCAGGCGGGAATCTTTATACGGGCCAGAGATTGTTGTGACTTGCTACAATTCCGCCGACCCGATTTCTTCTTCCAAAGAGCAATCAAGACCCAATACTGAAATGCAATCAATGGAGATGTTTTTCCGATGAACGGATTCAATCGTAGGGATTTCTTTCGCACCGCTGGCGCCATGGGTATGATGGGCGGCCTCGCGGAGATGGGGCTGGCCGAGCCCCTCGGTGCCAGACCGATGGTGCACGAGACAGCGGCTCCGGCTGCCTGGGAAAACGACGCACCCAAGCACTCCATCAACTTCGCTGTATGCGGTATGAGCCACGACCACATCTATGGCATGGTGAACGCCATTACCCGTGGCGGCGGCAAACTGGTAGCGTTCTATGGCTCCGAGCCCAATAAGGTAGCGCGCTTCAAGAAGCAGTATCCGGATGCAAAGCAGGTGGAATCGGAAGATGCAATCCTGCACGACCCTTCCATCCAGCTGGTGATGAGCTCCGCCATTGCGAGCGAGCGTGCTCCGCTGGGCGTTCGTGCGATGAAGGCAGGCAAGGATTTCCTTTCCGATAAGCCCGGCATTACGACCCTGGAGCAGCTTGCGGCTGTTCGCAAGACCGTAAAGGAAACCAAGCGGATCTACGCCATCATGTACAGCGAACTGCTGGAAGTGAAGTCAGCGATCAAGGCTGGAGAGCTGGTGCGGCAAGGCGCCATCGGCCAGGTGATCCAGACGATCAATATCGCTCCCCATCAGATCGTGCAGGGCGGTGGCGGCGCCAATGGTGGCGCTGATCCGCGTCCTGACTGGTTCTGGGTTCCGGAGCAGTACGGCGGCATTCTGTGCGACATTGGCTCGCACCAGGTTGACCAGTTCCTGTACTACACCGGCAGCACCAGCGCGGAGATTGTAGAGTCTCAGATCTCCAACATCGCTCATCCGGAGCACCCGAAGTTCCAGGACTTCGGCGACATGGTGCTTCGCGGCAATAAGGGTTTTGGCTATGTTCGCTTGGATTGGTTCACCCCCGATGGCCTCGGCACCTGGGGCGATGGCCGCTTGTTCCTTCTGGGAACCAAGGGCTACATTGAGGTGCGTAAATACACCAATGTCGGCGTGAACAAGACCGGCAACAACCTATTCCTGGTGGATGGACAACAGCAGCGCTATGGTCAAGCTGACCTAAGGAGATAAGGATAAGAATGAAGTCGACACGTCGCGATGTTTTGAAGATGGGCAGTCTGGCGGCCGCGGGTCTCATGGCTCCGGGAATGGCAATGGCAGCAGGCCCCGCCCCCCTGAAATTGGGAATTGCAAGCTATACCTTCCGTAAGTTCAAGCCGGAAGAGTTGATCGGCTTTATGAAGCAGATCAAGACGCCGTATCTGAACCTGAAGGACGTCCACCTTCCCATGACGCCGGAAGGCGCCGCTGCCAAACAGGCGGAAGCATATCGTGCTGCAGGCCTCAAGCTTACGGGCGCGGGTACGATCTACTTCCCGAAGGACGAGGATGAAGATATCCGGCAGAAGTTCGAGTACGTAAAGGCCGCCGGTATCAAGCTGATTATTGGCTCGCCATCGCACGCTGCTCTGGAACGTGTCGAGAGCTTCGTGAAGAAGTACGACATCAGCCTCGCCATTCACAATCATGGCCCTGAGGATAAGGAGTGGCCGTCGCCGCACGACATCCTGAAGCTGATTGGAAAGATGGACAAGCGCGTCGGTTGCTGCGTTGACGTGGGCCATGCCATGCGCGCTGGCGACGATATTCCTGCAACCTTGCGTGAGGTTGGCCCGAGACTGCTCGACATGCATATGAAGGATCTGGCCGATGGGAAGAAGAAGGAGAGCCAGTGCGATGTGGGCGACGGTGTGATGCCGGTGCGTAAGATCTTCGAGACCCTGATCGCGATGAAGTACCAGGGTGATGTGGATCTGGAGTATGAGATCAACGGCGATAATCCGCTCCCGGGTGTGCTGAAGAGCTTTGCGTTTATGCGCAAGACCTTGAACGAGATGGGATACAGCGCCTAGCGCAATTCTCCTAATACTGTAGTGTTGGATAAATCAGTGAATGCCGTTTTCTTCGAAGGAAAACGGCGCAAACTGCAAACACTCCGCTCTACACCTTCAGGAGAACTGCTCCAGCGCAGGAGAGAAGTTATGCTTACACGTCGTGAATTTTCAAAATTAGTGACTACAGCCGCCGCGGGCGTTGCGGTGAGCTCCACAGCAAAAAGCTATGCTCGCGTGATCGGCGCGAACGAGCGGGTGAACTTTGGTGTGATCGGTCTGAACAGCCGTGCCTATGCCCACCTGTCGGCGCTGACCACCAACAAGGCAAACGCGGCCATTACCCACGTGGCCGACGTGGACTCGGTGATCCTGCAGAAATACGCCGGAGAGACAGAGAAGTCGATGGGAGCGGCTCCTAAGGCGGATAAGGACTTCCGCAAGCTGCTGGAATCGAAAGACGTAGACGCGATCACTATTGCGACCCCAGACCACTGGCACACACCGATTGCTATTTTGGGCATGCAGGCCGACAAGCACGTCTACGTTGAAAAGCCCTGCAGCCACAATCCGCACGAGGTCGAGCTCCTGGTTGCCGCGCAGAAGAAGATGGGCAAGCAGGTGCAGATGGGCAACCAGCAGCGTTCATCGCCGCACTCGATCGAGATCATCGACAAGATTCACAACGGCCTCATTGGACGCGCGTATTACGCCAAGGCCTGGTACTGCAATACACGTAAGACGATGGGGACGGGTAAGGTGGCCCCGGTGCCGGCGACCCTGGATTGGGATCTGTGGCAGGGACCGGCTCCGCGCCAGCAGTATAAGGACAACGTTCATCCTTACAACTGGCACTGGCTGCGTATCTATGGCACGGGCGAAACCCTGAATAACGGTACGCACGAAGTGGATGTTTGCCGCTGGGCGCTGCAGACCGTCTGGCCGCAACGCATCACCGCATCCGGTGGACGCTATCACTTCAAGGACGACTGGCAGTTCTACGACACCCTGGTGACCAGCTTCGAGTACGACGACAAGATGATCTCCTGGGAGAACATGAGCACGAACGGGATGCCTCTCTATAACCGTGATCGTGGCTCGGCCATTCACGGCACGGAAGGGACCGTCATCCTGGACCGCGATGGTTATGAGGTGCATGACCTGAAGGGCAAGCTTGTGAACGAGTACAAGATCCCCAAGGACAAGAAGACATCGAGCGCCGACCTGGTCGGACGCGACTCGATGACGGACCTGCACTTTGCCAACCTCATCGACGGTATCCGTACYGGAGCCAAACTGAATTCGCCGATCTGGGACGCCAGCACCTCGGTCGCGATTCTGCTGATGTCGAACATCGCGTGGGAGCTCAACCGCGAACTGAAGCTCGACACCAAGACCGGCGCCTTCGTCGATGATGCAGAAGCGACGAAGATGCGCAAGCGCGAGTACGAGAAGGGATGGGAGCCGCACATCTAAACAGTGTGGCTTCTTCGTGCAGCGCCAATAGAAAACGGCCCGCGAGTATCTCGCGGGCCGTTTTCTATTGGTTGCGGAAGCTTTAGCGCGCGAGCCAGCTTACCTTCACAGGGGCCTGCAGCCGCTTGGACTGGGTTGCGAGATAGCTGTTCCAGGTAGCGAAGTCAGGCATGTCATCCTGTGACCAGCCGGAGCCTGCGTAGTAGTCGATAGCAACGCCGGAACGGGCCGTAAAGAGCAGAAGAGCATCGCCGGGTGTCTTGCCCTGCATGGGTACATTTTCGTAGCGATAAGGCTGCTTGCCGGAAAGAATAATACCTGTAGCAAAACGTCCGGCTGATGCTGTTTGAGGTGTATCCCACACAGAGAGTGCGGCGCTTTCAGGCAGCTGCTTGATCTCGGTGTCCTTATGCGTACCCAGGCCTGCGGCTGCGGTGATGGTTCCACCTCCGTCGAAGGTAAAGGTCGAGCGCATATGGTTCAGGCGCGTGCCGGCGTCGAGCGTAACCCGCTTACTCTCGCTGACGGTCTTTGTCCCCGCAGGCCAGGGAGCGTACTCCAGGATGAAGTCGACACGGATGGGGCCGGTGGCCAGAATCTTCGAATGGGTGAAGTTCTTCGAATTCTCCAGCTTGCCATCAACCCAGATGCCAGTGCCGCCGCAACCGCGGGCGGGGCCAACCTCATAGGAGTCAAGACCATCCCCGTTATCGTGGTGATAGGACAGGGCAGGGTTGTGCGTGCGCTGGGCTTCCTYGTCGCGGGCATACCAGGCGGTGCTGACGAAGTTCGGCACGCGCTTGGACCAGACGTCGATGCCTGACGTGATCTCTCCGGTCGCCTGCAGCGCAGGGCCGTAAACGCGGTGAGCGACCAGGTTGTTCTCCCACACGAAGTCATCCATACGCTCGGGAACATCACGCGCCGTCACTCTGGAGGCCATTGCCGGGGCGTCCTCTTCTACAGCAAGATCGATGCCTGTGGCGGTTCCGGGAGCAACGTCGTCAAGGATCAGAAAGCGATCGGGTGCTCCGCCAGGAAGGGAAGCATAGACCTGGGTGAGAAGGCGCTTGCCGGTGAGACGGTCGCGTGCGACGAGCTTCGCGGGATCGATCGCGATATGGCGCTTGACCTCCGTGAGCGGTAGGTCGAGAACTTCATCACGACGAGCGTCGCTGGTGGGGTTGTTGATCTGGAGCACAGCATGCGTCTTGGCAGCCGGTGCATACCGCACCAGTTCAGAGCCGGCGAGGAGGAAGGCGCCTACGCCGTAGACGTAGCTGGAGGTGGCAGTGAACTGTCCGGGAGCTGCTCCGATGGGCTGAATCGCGCCCAGGCGGCCGCTCTCGAAGACATGCTTC
>NZ_JBFRCY010000470.1:0-3682 GCF_052113305.1 Terriglobus sp. YAF25 | reverse complement strand
CGCTCATAGTGCGTCAGTACAAAGGTTGGTGTGTGATACGGCGGGTTGGGTCCCCACCAGCCCTTCCAGGAGTCATCCGGCCATGGTCCGCGGATCGGCCCGAACATGTTGCGGCCCAGGATAAAGGCGCCAAAGTTGTCCATCGCGCGATGGGCGAAGCTGTCGTCCACATCCGTGGAGCCGCCGCCGTCATCACTATGCATCGCCTTGAAGGTCCTGGTGTGAAAGAACCACTGAAAGATGTCAAAACCGCCCTTGCCCAGCGGATCGTTGAGACTCTGTTCCGGCCCTGCACTGAAGCCATCGATGGACACTCCAAATCCTGCGACACGAACCTTCGACATCAGCCCTCCCTAATGAGGCATATGGTGCGGCATCATGCTATCCGATGCGGCTGCCGGAACGTGAGATGCAGCCATTTGCAGGGGGAATCGCCACACGGTATCGTGTCTCTGCCGGGAGGAAGCATGCGTTACAGCCGCCGGGCCTTTCTCGCAAATACAGGAGCAGTCGTGGCAAGCGCTGTTCTCCCAGCGATGGCAGAAGCTGCCCCGCAGATCATCGATTCCCATGTTCATGTCTGGGTTAAGGATCCCCGATATCCGTTTGCCGAGGGAGCCAATGTGCCTGAGGGCGTGGACGCCTCGGTCGAGACGCTGCTGCGGCGCATGGAGGCCAACCAGGTCGCACGCACGGTCCTGATTCAGGTGTCCCATTACAGGTGGGACAACCGCTATCTGGTGGATTGCCTTACGCGCTTTCCGGGAAAGTTTGCCGGAGTCTGTCGCGTCAATCCCGAGGCCCCGGATGCCGCGGATCAGTTGATCTACTGGGTTTCACAGGGCTGCGACGGCGTGCGCTGGAGTCCTGCTGCCGATGCCTCCGGAGACTGGATTCGCGAACCGCGCATGTATTCGTTGTGGGCTCAGTGTGAGCGGCTGCATGTACCTATGACGCTGCTGCTGCCGGCTTCGCGGCTGCCGGACGTGCGTCCCTTGATCGACAAAAATCAGGGACTTACGGTCGTGATCGACCATATGGCCGACTGTCCCATCGGGGATACGGCTTCGCTTGCTAAGTTATTGGATCTAGCTCGTTATCCGCAGGTTTTCGTCAAGATCACGCACCTATGGTCGCTCTCGAGACAGAACTATCCGTTCCGCGACAGCTATGAGATGGTGGCGCGAGTCCGCGATGCCTTCGGTTCACAACGCATCATGGGCGGCACCGACTGGCCCATCAAGACAGAGCTTGCAAGTTACGAACAACGGCTGGCGCTCTATCGCGAAGAGATCCCGTTTTTCAATGCGGAAGAGCGGAAGGATGTTCTCTACCGCACCGTGCAGCGGGTGTGGCCGTCGGGCCCGAAGTGAATTGTGCAGCGTCTTTACGGACGGCTTATACTTTTCCGCATTCGGTCGGGGGCGACATGAAGTCACCGATATTGAAGACGGGCTACGGCAATCGCATCTTCCTTATGTTTGCTGCCAGGCGGCATACGTTCGACGAACAGGCGTTTCCAGCGAAAGAAGGGGTTGTATGGCCTATCGTCATCGCGGCACTGTTTGTCTTCGGCGCCGGCGTTATCTTCTTCACGCTTCTCAGTTTTTTCCGACACACCCTCCGCTAATAGGATTTGCCCTGTGAGCGCCATGCAGAGCTATCGCGGATATGTCGGTATGCCTCTGGGGATATAGAAAAGGCCGCCCGACGGGCGGCCTTTTTCTTGTGCGATCTGAAAGCTACTTCTTCGCGACCTTCTTGGTCTCGGCGGTGCTGCTGCCGGCCTGCGCCTTGGCGTTCTGGATGGCAGGCTCGATCTGTTCAAAGTCGGAGATCTGCTGGAACGCCTTGTCGGTGACTACCCAGATGGTCGGGGTCTGGTTGATGCCGATGCGGTCGCCCAGGGCACGGTCGGTCTTGACCTCGTTTGCCAGCTCGCCTTGCGGATCGACGACAAAGGGGAGCTGTTGTTTGCGGTCGGCCAGGAACTTCTGGGTGGCCCGCAGCAGGTCGTCCTTGCTGGCAATCATGTTCTGGTTCTGGAAGATAGCCAGACGGTACTGGTCGGCGATGTTTTTGCCGTTGGGCAGCTTGTCCTGCATGTAGCGGGCATAGACAGCCGCGTCAAAGCTCCAGATATGGGCTCCGCCCAGGGGGAAGTCCTTCATGACGACGGGGACGCCGTATTTCATGCCCAGCTCGTGGACGAGGGGGTAGGCGCGGGAGCAGGCCGGGCACTCCAGGTCGACAAACTCCCAGATGGCCACCTTGGCGCCGGCCGGGGGTTTCAGCATGGAGGTGTCTTTGAAGGTCGTCGAGGGCGCCTGGCCACTGACAAACTGGGCCATTGCCGGCACGGAGGCGGCGGTGGCGGTGAGGGCAAGGGCGAGCAGGAGCTTGGGTGTGCGCATCATAATGGGTTGGTTAAAGGACGTCGCCGAACAGCCGGGGCGAGCAAGCTGATTTTACTCGTTTTTGCCGCCGGGAGAATTTTGCGCAACCGTGCACGGGCGGAGACAATCTAACAACAGACGAACGCCTGAAGATGACACGACTAACACGCGCCATACGATCGGTTTTTGCTGCCCTGCCCCTCGCCGCTTCCCTTGTTCTGGCGCAGGACACGACCACAATTCCGCCGATCTCGAACCTTCCGGACGCTCCTTCCGCCTCTCAAACAAAATTCGACGGTGTGCCGATCGGTGTGGCCACCTCCGAGGTCCGGCGGCTGACGCTGGATGAGGCCATCCAGCTCGGCATGGAGCACAATGTGCAGCTCATCGTGGCGCGGCAGCAGCAGCGTTCGCTCCATGGTCAGGTGGGCACGGCCCTGCAGGCTATTACGCCAAACATGTCAATTCAGGGCACGGCCAACCGGGCAGAGATCAACCTGGCAGCTCAGGGTTTCAGCCCCAGCAAGGCAGGGAAACTGCTCACCGCCTTCGGAATTCCGGCATCGGCTATCCCCAGCATTGTGAAGGTCGACACGGTTACGGCGCAGGTCAACCTGCAGCAGTACCTGTTCAATATGCCCGCCATCGAGGTCTACCGTGCCGCTAAATCCCAGCAGCAGGTCGCCGACCTCAATACGGCCACGGTCCGAGGCGATGTGGTGCTCCAGGTAGGTACGACTTATCTCGGCATCCTGGCAGATGCGGCCAACGTCACCAACAATCAGGCTCTGCTGAAGCAGGAAGAAGAGGTCCTGCGCCAGTCGCAGGCGCAGCATGATGCCGGCGTTGGGACGAACCTTGACGTGCTGCGGGCGCGGTCACAGTACCAACAACAGCAGCAGGCGCTGATCAGCGCTGAGAATGCGCTGGCCAAGGACAAGATCTCGCTGAACCGCCTGATCGGCTTGCCGGCAAATCAGCCGATTGAGCTGACCGACATCGTTCCCTACTCCGAGCTGGCGCAGATGGCCCTCCCGGACGCCAAGAACCTTGCCTATCAGCGGCGGAAGGACTTCCTCCGCCTGCAGGCTCAGATCCGCGTCTATGAGCGCCAGCGCCGCGCCATCGCCTATGAGCGCCTTCCCGCCCTGAGCTTCGAGGGCAACTACGGTGTCACCGGCGGCTATATTCCCAATGCGGCTGCCAGCGGCCTGTACCATGGCACCTTCAGCGCGATGGCGAAGCTGGATGTGCCTATCTTTGCCGAGTCTCGCTTCCGGGGCGAC
>NZ_JBFRCY010000469.1:0-3683 GCF_052113305.1 Terriglobus sp. YAF25 | reverse complement strand
TCCCAACGGCGTGGAAGAGGCTCTGACGCTGTTGGCGGCGCGTATCCGCGAACTGCATCTGCACGACAACCAGGGCGTGAAGGATGAACATCTTTGGCCAGGCAGCGGCGGAATCGACTGGAAGAAGACAGCCGAACTGATCGCCGCCCTTCCACAGGCACCCATCGGCGTTCTGGAGATCACCCACGATCTGCATGAGACGGCCGAGACGGCGTCACAGAAGGCCGTCGAGGCCTGGAAGCTCCTGGGCGTTTAGGAAATCGATAAATTCGGAACACCCACACACTGGGTGCCCCATCCATGGCAACGCCATGGGTGGGAGATTCGGGGTCCCCGGCGAACTTTGTTCGTTGGGGTGAACGATTCGAGCGAAGCTCGAACGTCTTTTTTTCTCTCATCTTGATGGCGGACAGAATTCCAGGGCAGTCACGCTCACGAAATCCGATCCGGTTCGCCTCGCGAATATCCCACCCATTACTCCGTAATGGATGGGGCGCCCAGTTTTGCGGTCGGTTGGGCGGGTTAGTCGGGCAACGAGCCCCGGTGGCGGGGCTAGAATGGAATCCGCAATGAGTGATTCCGCAGTCGCCGCAGCTCCCCTCGCCACTATCGCCTCGCTTGCCCAGCATGAAGGCCAGACCGTCACCCTGCGCGGGTGGCTCTATAACCTCCGCGAGAGCGGCAAGCTCCTCTTTCCCATCTTTCGCGACGGCACCGGCACCATCCAGGGCATTGTGCCCAAGGCGGCCGTGACGGAAGAGGTTTTCACGACCATCAAGCATCTGACGCAGGAGTCATCGGTGGTCGTCATCGGCAAGGTGCGTGCGGATAAGCGCGCTCCCTCGGGCTTCGAGCTCGATGTCGAAAATGTCGAGGTCATCCACCGCATCCCTGAAGAGACGCCCTTCCCCATCTCGCTCAAGGAACATGGCATCGACTTCCTGATGGAGCATCGCCATCTCTGGATACGCACGCCGCGGCAGTCGGCGATTCTGCGGATTCGAGCGACCATCATGCGCGCGGCGCAGGAGTACTTCGATACCAACGGCTTCATCCGCACCGATCCGCCCATCCTGACACCGAACGCCTGCGAAGGAACCTCGGAGCTCTTCGAGATGGACTACTTCGATCAGGAGAAGGCCTACCTGACGCAGAGCGGCCAACTCTACATCGAGGCCACCGCGCTGGCGCTGGGCAAGGTCTACAGCTTCGGCCCGACCTTCCGCGCGGAGAAGTCGAAGACCCGCCGCCACCTGACGGAGTTCTGGATGATCGAGCCGGAGGTCGCATATCTGGAGCTCGACGGCCTGATGGAGCTCGCGGAGAAGTTCGTCTCGCACATTGTGAAGCGCGTGCTCGAAGGCCACCAGGCCGACCTGAAGGTGCTGCAGCGCGACGTCGCGAAGCTGGAGGCCATCGGGGCTCCGTTCCCGAAGATCAGCTACGACGAAGCCCACGCCATGCTGGAAGAGGCCTACAAGAACGGCGCCATCGAGAACCCGCATACCTACGGCGACGACTTCGGATCTCCGGATGAGACCTACATCTCCAGCCAGTTCGATCGCCCGGTGATGGTGCATCGCTATCCGGCGGCGGTGAAGGCCTTCTACATGGAGCCCGACTCAGATGATCCAACCAAGGCGCTGTGCCTGGACGTGCTGGCGCCCGAGGGCTACGGCGAGATCATCGGCGGCAGCCAGCGCGTTTCCAGCTATGAGTTGCTGAAGAGCCGTATCGAAGCGCACAACCTGCCGCTCGAAGCCTTCCAGTGGTATCTGGATCTGCGCAAGTACGGCTCAGTGCCGCATGCCGGCTTCGGTATGGGTATTGAACGTGTGGTTGCGTGGGTCTGCGGCCTCGACCATGTGCGCGAGACGATTCCGTTTGCTCGTACGCTGAATCGGATCTATCCGTAATTGAGTGAGGAGAAGAGATGGCGGAGGTTAGCAAGTCTGGTCGCTTTGATACGACTGCGATTGCAAATGCGTTTCCGAACGAAGCAGCATCTCTTCTCCTCGACCACTACATGACCAATGAGCCGGAGGCGAGCACGCGTATCTTCCGTGTCTACCGTCCAACGCCGGCTCACTTTCATAAGCTGAGTAACGAACATCTCTACGTGATCTCAGGGCGAGGCACTTTCTGGATGGAGAGCCCGGAGCAGATCAGTGAATTCGGCCCGGGGACGTTCCTTGTTTTCAAGAAGGAGATAGTGCACGCGATGCCCGAGATCTTCGAAGGGCCGGTTGTCTTTCTCGCGATCGACACACCTCGCCGCGAGCCTACGGACATTCACTTCGTGAATCCGGAAGACGGCACACCGCAGAGCTTTATTCAGAGCAAAGACGAGTATTGAATGGACAATCGCGCGCAGCGCGAACATCCAAATTCCTCCCGAGACCTGGGTTCCCCGGTTTTTGCCCTTTCCTTGCCGAGGTATCTAACTTTCAACGTTTATCCTTTCGCGATACTTCCTTCGCCTGCCGTCAGGCCGTACCCTCATAAGTGATGAAAAAGAAGCTTCGCGTCGGCGTTTTGTTCGGCGGTCGCAGTGGTGAGCATGAGGTCTCGCTGCGTTCTGCCGCTTCCATCCTGAAGGCTCTGGACCCCAAGAAGTATGAGGTCGTGCCCATCGGTATCACCAAGCAGGGCCAGTGGCTCAATGGTGGAGGAGCCCAGGCGCTGCTGGAGGGTGAGGCGGCGGTGCAGGAGTCCGATGCCGGCGTCACCATCATTCCGCCGGCACCCAGGGTGAAGGCGGTGGAGAAGAAGGCAGGCAAGGGGCTCGCACCTGCGGCTGCAGCCGCCGCAGATGCGCATGGGCTTGATGTGATCTTCCCCGTCCTGCATGGCACCTTCGGTGAAGACGGAACCATCCAGGGCCTCTTTGAGCTGGCGGATATCGCTTACGTCGGCTCCGGTGTTCTGGGATCGTCGACCGGCATGGACAAGGACGCGATGAAGCGCATGTTCCTCGCCGAGGGCCTTCCCATCACGCCGCACGTGACGGTGCTGCGCGGCGAGTGGAGCTCCGATGCGAAGCGTGTCACTCGCAAGATCGAAAAGAAGCTGCAGTACCCGGTCTTTGTGAAGCCGGCGAACCTTGGCTCATCGGTCGGCATCAGCAAGGTGCACGATCGCGGTGAGCTGGCCGCAGCCATGGACCTCGCTGCTTCGTATGACCGCAAGATCGTCATCGAGGAAGGTGTCGGCGGAGCGGGTGTGAAGCCCCGCGAGCTTGAGGTCGCGGTCCTGGGTAATGACCTTCCTGAGGCTTCGGTCGTTGGCGAGATCGTTCCCGACCGTGAGTTCTATGACTACGAGTCGAAGTACGACTCCACCAGCACCTCTGAGCCGGTGATTCCGGCGAAGCTTACCAAGAGCGAAGCGAAGACGATCCGCGAGATGGCCATCGCTGCTTTTCGCGCCTGCGACTGCGCAGGCCTGGCGCGTGTGGACTTCCTGATGGAGCCTGCGGTCAACGCCAAGGGAAAAAAGATCAAGAACCCGAAGATAGTGTTGAACGAGATCAACACGATGCCGGGTTTCACCTCGATCAGCATGTATCCCAAGCTGTGGGAGGCGACCGGTCTTACTTATCCGCAACTGATCGATCGCCTGATCCAGCTCGCGCTGGAACGCGAGCGGGAGAAGAAGCAGACGAACTTCAGCCGATAGTGTTT
>NZ_JBFRCY010000468.1:0-3702 GCF_052113305.1 Terriglobus sp. YAF25 | reverse complement strand
CCCGGAGGGAGCACAGTTCTTCGTTGTCGATGCGAAGGGAGCCAAGTCTCCTGCCTTCGATGCAAAGAAGGTAGCGGCTTCTGTAAGTGGCTTGCTGAAGCGGCCTGTAGATGCGGCGCGGCTGCAGATCAGCTCGCTGGAAGAGGGAAGCGACGGCAAGTCCCTGGAGATTGGAGTGCAGGGCGGCAAGTTCCTCTGCCAGAAGGCGGACTGGAGCTGCACGATGATTATGGCGCCGTCCGGTGGAGCAACGGGCCGGCGTTCTCCGGAGGCTCTGAGCCCCGATGGATCGCAGGCGGCCTTCATCCGCGACTGGAATCTGTGGGTGCGCGATGTGAAGTCGGGTGGAGAGAAGCAGCTTACGACCGATGGCGTGAAGGATTACGGCTACGCTACGGATAACGCCGGCTGGACACACTCCGATAGCCCGATCCTGGTCTGGTCGCCTGACGGTAAGAAGATTGCCACCTTCCAGCAGGATCAGCGCAGGACCGGTGACATGTATCTGGTTTCAACGCAGATGGGGCATCCGAAGCTGGAGCAGTGGAAGTATCCGCTGCCTGGCGATAAAGATGTGACGATGATTGAACGCGTGATCATCGATGTGCCCACCGCTAAAGTTCTGCGCCTGAAGATGGAGCCTGACCAGCACCGTTCAACCAACTGCGACGATGTGAGCTGCCGCGGCGGCTCCGGATGGGATGACGTGCAGTGGGATGAAGATTGCAAGACGCTGGGCTTTGTCTCCACCTCGCGCGATCATAAGTCCGCGACCTTCCGCATTGCTGATGTGGAGACCGGCGAGGTCCGCACCGTGATGAACGAGACGGTGAAGACCTACTTTGAGAGCGGTCATGCGGCGGTGGACTGGAAGTATTTGCCGAAGTCGAATGAGCTGCTCTGGTTTTCGCAACGCAGCGACTGGGGCCATCTCTATCTCTACGACCTGAAGACCGGCTCCTTGAAGAGCCAGATCACCAGCGGTGAATGGAACGTCTACACCGTGCCGAAGGTGGATGAAGAGAAGCGGGTGATCTACTTCACCGGTATGGGCCACGAAAAGGGCGATCCCTATTTCCACTACTTTTACAAGATCGGTTTTGACGGCAAAGGTCTGAAGCTGCTGACACCGGAGACAGCTGATCACAACATCGTGCTCTCGAAGGACGGCAAGCTCTTCGTCGATTCGTTCTCCACCGCCGATACGCCGACCACGACCGTGCTGCGCGACGGCGATGGGAAGCAGGTGGCGGAGATTGCAAAGACGGATGTCTCGAAGCTGACTGGATGGGTTGCACCCACGCCGATTACGGTGAAGGCGCGTGACGGCAAGACGGATTTGTATGGTTATCTCTACAAGCCGGTGAACCTGGATGCGTCGAAGAAGTATCCGGTCATTGATTACATCTATCCGGGACCGCAGACCGGCTCCTGTGGTGGGCGGAGCTTTGCCGCAGCGCGCGGTGACAACCAGGCGCTGGCGCAGCTTGGGTTTGTGGTGGTGTGTATTGACGGCATGGGAACACCGTGGCGCTCGAAGACCTTCCAGGACACCTGGTACGGCCAGATGGGCGACAACACCTTGCCTGACCAGGTAGCCGGGATCAAGGAACTGGCGTCGAAGAATCCGTGGATGGATCTGAATCGCGTCGGCATCTGGGGCCACTCGGGTGGCGGCAACGCGACGGCGGATGCCATGTTTGCCTATCCGGATTTCTTCAAGGTGGGCATCTCCGAGAGCGGCAACCATGACAACCGTCTGTATGAGGATGACTGGGGCGAGCGCTATCAAGGCATGCTGGAGACGAGTCCGGACGGCAAGACCAGTAACTATGACAACCAGTCCAACATCACGCTGGCGAAGAACCTGAAGGGCAAGCTGCTGCTGGCGCACGGAACGATGGATGATAATGTTCCGCCGTACGAGACATTGATGGTGGTGGATGCGCTGATCAAGGCGAATAAGACTTTCGACCTGCTTCTGATTCCAAACGCGCATCACGGCTATGCCGATGCATCGCGTTACATGATGCGGCGGCGTTGGGATTATTTCGTGACCAACCTGATGGGCGCGACACCACCGGCGGAGTACAAGATGAGTACGAAGCCGGATGTGTTCTAGGGTTAGGGCGAGTGAGGAGAGGCATGGCTACGGCCATGCCTCTTTTGTTTTGGACGGCCTATGCACCCGGATTCATTGCTTATTTCGCGAATGTGTCGATCAGTTGCTGTGGCGATATGCCCTGGGAGCGAAGGGTTCTCAAGGCGAGCGCATCGTGACGTTTGGCGAGTCGTTCACCGTGGTCGTCCAGCATGAGCTCAGCGTGGAAGTATGCCGGTGTTGGAAGGCCGAGTACCTGTTGCAGCAGGATCTGCCGCGCCGTGGACTTCAGTAGATCGCGGCCACGTACGACCTCGGTCATCAGCATGGCCGCATCATCGACAACACAGGCGAGCTGATAACTCGGCAGGCCGTCCTTGCGCCAGATGAGGAAGTCGCCGAAGTCTCCGCCGCCGATGAACTGTTGCGAGCCCAGATTGCCATCGGTGAACTGAATCAGCTCGCCGTCCGGCACTCGAAAGCGATAGTTCACACCGGCAGCGAACGGCTGCGGCTCTGCGTCTGCGGGACGGCAGTGATTGTCATACACCGGTTCGTCATCATCCTCGGCATGCGGAGCGGCGATGCGCGCCAGGTCTTTGCGGGAGCAGTTGCAAGCATAGGCAAGCCCCATCGCGAGCAGACGCTGCAACGCGTCTTCATAGAGAGGCAGTCGCTCTGATTGGGTATAAGGAGCAAAGGGACCGCCGACATCGGGACCTTCCTGCCAGTCGAGCCCAAACCATCGCAGGTCTTCCAGCATGGCGGCGGTGAACTCCGGTTTGCATCGCTGCCGGTCCAGGTCTTCATTGCGCAGCACCAGCACGCCGCCGGTCGCACGCTGCTGCGCGATCCAGAAAGTACGCGCATGCCCCAGGTGCATGTATCCCGTCGGAGTAGGAGCGATGCGGCCCCGGTAGAGGATGGACATATGTCCATCCTAGTTGCTGGTTGCTGGTTGCTAGTTCCTGGTTGCTGGTTGCGTCCTCGTCCACATCCGCTCTCCAGACTCTTCCGGAAGGTGCCTGGTAACCGATACTGCATAATCGGCAAGAATCAACCAGCAACCAGCAACTAGAAACTCGCTATACTGTCGGCCATGCGGAAACTCCTCCTGAGCTCTCTCTTTGTCGTTACGTGCGTACCGGTGTGGTCGCAGAAGGCGCCTACGGTTGCGGATGCGAAGGCCTTTGTCGATAAGGCCAATGCCGAGCTGCTGAAGCTCTCCACCGATGCCTCGCACGCGGAATGGATTGCGGAGACCTACATTACCGACGACACGGAGTCGAACACGGCTCTGCAGAATGAGCGGGTCACGGCACGTTCCCTGGAGCTTACCGCAGAAAGCCACAAGTTCGACAAGGTGAAGCTGCCGGACGATCTGCGCCGCCAGATCCTGCTGCTCCAGCTGGGAGCGCCCGCCGCGCCCAAGGATCCGAAGCTGCTGGCAGAGGAGACGCAGCTCGCGGCACAGTTGACCGGTATGTACGGCAAAGGCAAGTTCTGTGTAGAACCGCAGAAGTGCCTGGGGATCGATCCGCTGTCGCAGATCATGGCCAAGTCCCGTGATCCTGAGGAACTCAGGAAGATCTGGGTGGGAT
>NZ_JBFRCY010000467.1:0-5839 GCF_052113305.1 Terriglobus sp. YAF25 | reverse complement strand
CCGCAGAACTGCGGCGCGCCGTCCTGGTCGAAGACGTCTCCAAGAAGGACTACTACATCCCGGCAAATCCGGACGTAAAGTCGGAGCTGGCGATTCCCCTCATCAGCAAAAACAAGGTGATTGGCGTACTCGACATCGAATCGACGCAGATCGCCTACTTTACGCAAGAACACCAGCGGCTGCTCGAACTTGTCGCCTCCCGCATCGCCATCGCAATCGAAAACTCCCGGCTCTACACGCGAGTCGCCCGCCAGGCGCAAACGCTCACCGTTCTTGGCGAGATCTCGCGCGAGTTGACCAGCATTCTGGATCTTGACGACCTGCTGGAACGGGTTGGGCAACTGATGAAGCGGGTGGTGGACTTCCAGATGTTCAGCATTCTGCTCTGGAACTCCCGGTCAAAGCATTTTGAGCATCGCTTCTCGACCCGTTTTGGGGAGCGAGTCCAACGCCAGCACATCGTCGAGCCCGGTCACGGCATCATCGGCACCGCCGCCAAGGAACGTGTTCCTGTCCTGGTTCCGGATGTGCGTAAGGATTCGCGTTACGTCAACTACCACCCTGAGACCCGCTCCGAACTTGCAGTACCGCTGGTCTATAAAGACCAGATCATCGGCGTAATCGATGTCGAACATACACGGGCGAACTACTACAACGAAGAGCATCAGCGCACGCTCACAACTCTGGCCGGCCAGGTCGCTATCGCCATCGAGAATGCACGGCTCTATGAGCGCATTCTCGAAGAAGAACAGCGCATGGAGCGCGACCTCGCCATGGCTCGCCAGGTGCAGCTCCGCCTGTTGCCGGGTGCGCCGCCATCACACCCGCACGCAGACTTCTTCGCGAAGTTCCTGCCCGCGCGCTCCATCGGTGGCGACATGTATGACTTCCTGGACTATGGCTCTGGACGGACCTTGATCGTCATGGGAGATGTCTCTGGAAAGGCCGCGCCCGCAGCTCTCTATGCCGCGCTGGTCTCAGGAATTCTGCGCTCTCTCGGAGCGCAGCAGCTCTCGCCCGGCCACCTTCTGGCGACCCTCAACGACCAGTTACAGGAACGCAAGCTGGATGCACAATACGTCACCATGCTGATCGGTCTCTGGGACGATAACGAACAGACGCTGAGCATCGCGAACGCAGGCTCCGTCCAGCCCTTCTTCGTCACCGGTGGCGAGGTTCGCACCATCCAGGCGGAGGGTTTTCCTCTGGGCCTGTTCCCGCATGCCGTCTATGAAGAACTGACGCTATCCACCCAGCCAGGCGACCAGATCGTCTTTTTCTCCGACGGTATTACGGATGCCGAGAACTCGTCACACGAGATGTTCGGTAACGAACGCCTGGTCGAGGTGCTGCGAAAGCTGAAGAATCCAACAGCTCAGGTTACCGGTGAAGCCATCCTAAAAGGTGTCGGACATTTCCAGTCTCAGACCGAACACTTCGACGACGAAACGGTCGTTGTGCTCCATGTCCGTTGAACTTTCCACGTCTCCCCTCACGGTACAATCAAAGGCAAACGTTCAACGGAAGTGGAAGCTCAGAACCGGGTGCGAAGTTGTCCGCACGTTAGCCGTCAGAGTCTCCACAAGATTTCCCTCCGCGGCATAACGATGACCGCTCATGGCTACCCGGAAGAAATTTCAAGATGCAGACGATTAGTACGACTCAGACGATCCGCCCCGCGAAGAACCTGCACGGTTCTTTTCGCGTTCCAGGCGACAAGTCCATCTCTCACCGCTACGCCATGCTGGCTGGACTGGCTAAAGGCACATCGCGGTTATACAACTTCTCTACCGGCGCCGACCCACACTCCACACTCGGCTGCATGGTCACGCTGGGCGCGAAGGTCAACACCCAGAGTGACGGCACTATCGAAGTAACCGGTGTAGGCGGCGCCTTTGAACGGCCAGTGGGCCAGCTCGATTGCGGTAACTCCGGTTCTACCATGCGCATGCTTTCCGGGCTTATCGCCTCGCACCCTCATGTCTTTACCCTCATTGGCGATGAATCCCTGACCCGCCGCCCGATGGAACGTATTCGCAAGCCGCTCTCGCAGATGGGCGCCCGCATTGATCTGACCGAAGGCCATGCTCCTGTCACTATCTTCGGCACACCACTCAAGGCAATCGATTTTGCAACGCCGATCCCCAGCGCACAGGTAAAGACTGCGATTCTCTTTGCCGGCTTGCAGGCCGAGGGTGTGACTTCGATCTCTGAATCTGTCCGGACCCGCGATCACTCCGAACATGCGCTGCGCGCCTTTGGAGCCGAGCTCACCCGTACAGCGGACAAGATCACCATCGCCGGCGGACAGACGTTGACGGGAATTGATGTTGCTGTACCGGGCGATATCTCGTCGGCAGCCTTCTTCCTGTGTGCGGCTCTGCTCTTCCCCGACTCCAACCTGGTCTTCGACGGCTTGGGAATGAATCCCACCCGTGCGGCCCTGCTCGACGTTCTTACAGGCATCGGCTTGAAGGTCAAGGTGCTGAACCTTGAAGAGAAGCACGGCGAGATGGTGGGCACCATCCAGGTGAACCGCGTTCAGGGCGGCCTGAAGGGCGCTGACATCAGCGGTGCTCTTACGGCGCAGTTGATCGATGAGCTCCCGGTGATTGCCGCCATCGCTCCTTACACACAGGAAGGTATCCGCATCCGCGATGCGCAGGAGCTTCGCGTCAAAGAGAGCGACCGCATCGCCCTGGTAGCCAAGAACCTCAAAGCGATGGGAGCCGAGTTCGAAGAGTTCGAAGATGGGCTTCACATCCCAGGCAATCAAAAACTCCACGGAGCTCGCATCGAGACCGGCCACGACCACCGCATCGCGATGGCCTTCTCCGTCGCTGCCCTGCGTGCCGAAGGCGAGACCATCATCCAGAACGCAGAGGTCGCCAGTGTCAGCTTCCCTGAGTTCTACAYGCTTCTGGACAACCTGGCCGAGCGCTAGAGAAAAGGCGCCGAACGAACTCATGCGTGTCATTCAGACAGTCTTCGGCGTCTTTCACCACTTCGACCTTGCAACCGAACTCCAGAAACGAGGCCACCTGGAGAAGGTCTACTCCACCTGGCCATGGGCGCGGCTCAAACGCGAGGGGCTGCCGAAAGAGCGAGTTGAAAGCTTTCCCTGGATCCACATGCCGGCCTACTTCTACGGTCGGTCTAAGCTCCACCGGGCGCCAGTGGCGCAGCAACTTCAACTTCTGAATGCAGCGCTCTTTGACCGTTGGACCATGCGCCGCCTCCGCGCTCTCCAGGGCCATGGCACCAAGGTCGACGCTCTCATCTCCATCTCCGGATCTGGAACCAGGACCCCTTCGCATTGCTGGAGCTGTCGACCACGCGGTCAAACCGGTTTTTGATCGGCTGCCGAATGCCTCTGTGGAGTGGCTTGGGCCAGTCCCTCAAAGCGACCTCATCACTCTGATGTCGAAGAGCCACGTACTCGTCCTTCCCAGCATTGAGGAAGGTCTGGCCCTGGTGCAGGCCCAGGCAATGGCATGCGGATGCCCGGTGATTGCCTCACACAATACGGGAAGTGAAGATCTCTACACCGACGGTGTTGAAGGCTTCATCGTTCCGATTCGCGATGCCGCATCTCTTGCCGACCGCATGCAGCGGATAGCCGACGATCCAGGCATGCATCAGCGCATGCGCGAAGCCTCGCTCAACCGCGTACGTCACCTGGGCGGCTGGTCAGAGTATGGGGCGAAATGGGAAAAAATCCTGCAGGAATTGCTTGCCGCGAAAAGCTAGAGTATTTCCCTGTGGGTGTCAGGTAAGGCTTCGGCATCGATGGGCGTTTTCCGCAATGAAAACGCCGCTGCACGCCCCTTCCAGGCCTTACATCTTGTAGCGGCCCATCTCATCATCGTTCAGGCCTTCCAGCCACTGACGCATCTGTTCCGCAGTCACATTCTGTGCGTCAGCAGTCGATAGGCGGGCGTTCTTCAACACCTCGCGATGAACATAGATCGGAGCATCCGCGCGCAACGCCAGCGCCAGAGCATCCGACGGCCGTGCATCGATGGTTACGACCTCTCCCTCCTGACGCATCCAGATGACGGCATAGAAGGTATCGTCCTTCAGCTCCTGCACTACGATCTTGTCCACCTGGGCGTTCAGACCGCGGATCGTATCCCGCAGAAGGTCATGGGTCATCGGTCGCGGAGTTGCTGTCTTCTCAATCTCCAGAGCAATGGCATTCGCCTCGAAGATG
Organism: Terriglobus sp. YAF25; assembly: GCF_052113305.1. NCBI lineage: Bacteria > Pseudomonadati > Acidobacteriota > Terriglobia > Terriglobales > Acidobacteriaceae > Terriglobus > Terriglobus sp. YAF25. Next base: position 1,626 of record NZ_JBFRCY010000467.1, on the reverse strand, counting down.
CCAACCCATATCGGCAGTACCGTATCGCCCGCGACATCCTTCAGCACAACGATCGGCATGTTCGTGACAGGGTCCATCATCAGGCCGCGGATCTTCATCTCGATCTCCAGCGGCGTGTCGTCGTGTTGCAGTCCAGGAAAGTTCATTGCAGCACCACCAGACCGACAGGCTGGGCCTGCTTCAGCACCGCTGCCGGAACCTCTGCGTCGCCGGCCTGTTCGCCCACCAGGCTGTTCGGCAACGACTTCGTCACTCTTACCGGAACATAACTGCCAATCTGCGGCAATACCGGCTGTGCAGTGGTGAAGTTCAATGTCTTGTTCTGCGAGGTCCGTCCGATGATCTGGCCGCGCTGCTGGTTAAAGCCCTCGACCATCACCTCGATCACTTTGCCCTCATGCCGGCTATAGAGCGCACGCTGAATCTCCCGCTGGCGATCGAGCAGAACCTGCAGCCGCTGGCTCTTCACATCTTCGAAGACCGTCTCCGACATAGAGACCGCCGGCGTATTTGGCCGTGGCGAATACTTGAACGCGAAGACACAGTCATAGCCCACCTCACCGCAGAGAGTGACCGTTTCTTCGAAATCGGCATCGGTCTCTCCTGGAAAACCTACGATGATATCGGTGGTCATGGAGATGTCCCGTTTCGCGGACTTGATCCAGGAGATACGCTCCAGATACCACTCGCGGGTGTATTCGCGCTGCATCGCCTTCAGAACGGCCGACGATCCGCTCTGCACCGGCAGATGGATGTGGTCACACAATGTAGGCACGGCATCGATTGCTTCGACGATCTGCTTCGTGAAGTGCCGCGGATGCGATGTCGTAAACCGCACGCGGCGGATTCCTGGAACCTCTCCAACCGCAGCCAGTATCTCGGCGAAATTCATTTTGCCGAGAGGATCACTGAAGGAGTTCACATTCTGGCCGAGCAACTGAATATCGGTAAAGCCGGCATCTGCCATACGGCGCGCTTCAGTCAGTACCGACTCCGAGGTGCGGCTGCGCTCCTTGCCGCGGGTATAGGGCACCACGCAGTAGGAGCAGAACTTGTCGCATCCCTCGGTGATAGTGATATAGCCACGGTGCGGATTGGACCGCGCAGTGAACTCGGTATCAAAGGCCTCGTCCGTCTGGCGGTCATCGAGTCCGGTAATGCGATTCTCCCCTGCTTCCAGACGGCGAATCATCTCCGGCAGGTTACGGTAGGAAGCCGAACCGCTTACCAGCGAGACGAACGGGGCCTTCTCGAAGATCTTTTCGCCTTCCTGCTGCGCCACACAACCCAGCACGCCAAAGCGCTTCCCTTCGCCCTGCAGACGCTTGTACTCATTTAAGCGATGAAAGACCTTTTGCTCGGCCTTGTCACGGATGGAACAGGTGTTGTACAGGACGAGGTCAGCAGAGCCCTCGTCCGTCACCTGGGTATAGCCCTCATGCTGCAGCGTGCCGATGACCTTTTCCGAATCATGGGCATTCATCTGGCAGCCAAAGGTCTCGATATAAAACGTCTTTGCCACGCTTGAAAGTATACCGCCGGTCGCACCTAGAGCATTTTTCCTGTTACTGGGCTATTCCGGGAGGGGCGTGCAGCGGCGTTTTCATTGAGGAAAACGTCCATAGA
>NZ_JBFRCY010000466.1:0-3903 GCF_052113305.1 Terriglobus sp. YAF25 | reverse complement strand
GTTGCCGGATGTACCGGTGGGTCACATTCTGTGTGAGCCGGCAGCCCGTAATACGGCGCCGGCGTGCGGTCTTGCTGCATTTCTGATGGAGCGTGATGAGCCGGACACGGTCATCGGTATCTTTCCTTCCGATCATGTCGTGAAGGACGCCGGCCGTTTCGCTGCTGCGTTGCGTGCCGGGATTGCCGTTGCCGCTGCGGGTAAGGGTGAGCAGAGTTCGGGTATCTATTGCATCCCCGCGGAGTTCGGATGGAACGATCTCGGTTCCTGGGCCGCCCTGCATGAGCATCAGCGTTCGATTGCCGCGCCGGGATGCGATCAGCACGGTAACGTCGTCGATGGTCAGGGCGTGATCGCTCTGAATGCCAAGGGCAATTACGTCTATGCGAAGGAGCGCACGGTGGCGCTGGTAGGTGTCAACGACCTTGTGGTGGTTGAGACGGAAGACGCTCTGCTGGTTACCACCCGCGAGCACTCCCAGGATGTAGGCAAGGTAGTCAAGGCGCTGCAGGAACTCGGCAGAAAAGAGCTGATCTAGATGAGCGAAGTGAAGACCGTTGTTAAGTTTGGGACGGATGGATGGCGCGGTGTCATTGCCGATGATTTCACCTATGCCAATGTCCGCGTTGCTGTCAGCGCAATTGCGATCTACGTGCTGAAGCACGAAGATCCGGCAGCCGGCGTTTGCATCGGGTATGACACCCGTTTCGGTTCGAAGAGCTTTGCCAAAGTAGCAGCCGAGGTATTGGCCTCTGCCGGGATTCCGGTCTTTCTGGCAAACGGCATTACTCCGACACCTGCGCTCTCTTACGCCGTGCGTGGCCGCAAAGCGGCGGGTGGTGTGATGATCACCTCCAGTCACAATCCGCCGGAGTGGAATGGCGTGAAGTACAAGGCCAGCTACGGCGGCAGTGGCAAGCCCTCCATCATGACAGCGATTGAGAGCTATCTGCTGGCTCCGCTCCCGGTGGCGGAGAAGCCGGCTGCGATTGAAGAGGTTGATTTCAATCCGGAGTACATCGCGGCGATCAGGAAGTTCGTCGATCTGGGCGCGATCAAGGCCTCCGGTTACCGCTTCCTGATCGACACGATGTTCGGTGCGGGCCGTGGTGTGATCAAGGGCATCTTCGACGAAGCGGGTATTCCCAATGTCGAGATGCGCAGCGAGATCAATCCAGGCTTCCCGGGTATCAACCCCGAGCCGATTCTTCCGCATATTGCGCTGACACAGAAGGTGGTCGTTGCAGAGAAGTGCGATGCCGGTCTGGTCACCGACGGAGATGCAGACCGCATCGGCGCCGTGGATGAGCACGGCAATGTGGTGGATGCGCACAAGATCTTCTGTGTGCTGCTGAAGTGGCTGATTGAGCGCAAGCAGTGGCCGGGAGAGGTGACGCGCGCCTTCAATACCACCAAGATGATTGATCGCATCTGCGCCAAGCACGGCCGCAAGCTGAATGAGCACGGCATCGGCTTCAAGTACGTCTGCGACCTGATGCTGGAGAAAGAGATCCTGATCGGCGGAGAAGAGTCCGGCGGTATGGGCATCTCCAAGCATCTGCCGGAGCGCGATGGCCTTTTGAACAGCCTGCTGCTGGCCAACATCATGGCTGACGAGAAGAAGACGCTGGGCGAGCTTGTGGCTTCATTGCAGGCGGAGTACGGCGAGCATCAATACGGCCGCATCGACATGCACATCGACGACGGTCTGAAGCAGAGCGCCATTAACCGCGCCAAGGCAGGCGTAGATGCCTTCGCCGGAATGAAGGTGTTGCGGGTGGAGACGATGGACGGTATCAAGTTCTTCCTGGAGAACCCGGAGGCCGCGACCAAGCCGAATGCAGCCGAGACCTGGCTGCTGCTGCGCGCCAGCGGGACGGAGCCGTTGTTGCGTGTCTACTGTGAGTCGTGCTCGGTCGAGTCGGTAAACAAGGTTCTGGAGGCTGCGCGGGAGTTTGTGTTGCATGGCTGAGCACATCACCGTTTTTGCTAAGGGCCTGTTGTTCGACAATGACGGAGTTCTGATTAGTTCCATTGGCAGCGTGAACCGCTGCTGGCGCCAGTGGGCAAAGATGTACGGCGTTCCTGACGCTGAGAACTACAACGTTCCCCATGGTGCGCGCGCTATCGATACGGTGAAGAGTCTTCGTCCAGATATCGATCCAGAAGCTGGCCTGCGGGTGATTGAAGACCTGGAGATGGCCGACACGGACGATATCGAGGTGCTGCCCGGAGTAAGACGTCTGCTCACGACACTTCCGCCGGAGCGCTGGGCCATTGTGACCTCCTGCACCAGCCGTCTGCTGGAGGTTCGTTTGGAAGCTGCGGGCCTGCCCTGGCCGGAGAAGCTGGTTGCCGGCGATATGGTGACCAACGGTAAGCCGCATCCGRAACCCTATCAGCGCGGTGCTGCGCTTCTGGGTGTTGCTCCGGAGGAGTGCATCGTGATTGAAGATGCTCCTGCGGGTGTGGGGGCTGGTAAGGCTGCCGGAGCTCGTGTTCTGGCGGTGTTGGGAACACATACCGAGGAAGAGCTGGCGCAGGCGGATTGGATCGTGCCGTCGTTGGACGAGGTGCAGTTCACGGCGTCAGAAGATGGACTGACGCTGACCTTCCCGTCGGTGAAGTAGGCAAGACTGCCGATACTCTGGATGCCCCATCCATCGCATAGCGATGGGTGGGATGTTGGTGATGCAGCCAAATGTATTGGTAGAGAAGCAGATTTCGTAGCTCCCAGTGGGAGCTACGAAATGACAAACAAAAAGGGGATCGAGCTGGCGCTCGATATACCCATGTCCCCTAGGGACATGGGGCACCCGACGCATGGGTTCTCCCGAATCTATCGTCCGGAAAAACTAGCAACCAGGAACTAGCAACTAGACCTAGACATAGCAGCGGCAGCCGGCGCGGTGTTGCGGCGGCATGGAGCCGTCGAGTGCGGGAATGCAATGTCCGTGCGGGTCCTGTGTCGGATTGCCGAGGCGTGAGGCGACGCGCTCTTCGAAACGCTCTGAGATGAAGTGTTCCAGGCGCTCCGCTTCGTCGTGCAATTCTTCGATCGGGTAGCCGAGTACTTCAAAGAGAAATGTCTCGAGCAGGCGATGGTGGCGTACGATCTCCAGCGCCCGCTTCCGTCCCACGGCGGTGAGCTTCACGCCGCGATGGCGCTCATAGCGAACCATCGGACGAACCTGTGCGGCAAGGCGCTGCAGCATATTGGTCACGGAGGCGGGAGCAATGCCAAGGCGGTCGGCGATCTGCTTCGAGCCCACCAGATGATCATCTCCGCCGCCCAGGGAGAAGATGGCCTTCAGATAGTTATCGATCGACTCGCTACGGCGGCTTGGCGGCTTCTTGTCCACGTGCTGACATTATTTCAGACGAAGAAAACAGCTCGCCGGTCGCATGAACTTGTAACGACGGAATTTAGGTAACCGTTGCGGTTCTTCGACCGGTTCCGGTGCTTCAACCGTATGATGGTGCGCATGGACGCGCGCGTCGATGCCTATATTGCAAAGGCACAGCCCTTYGCCCAACCGATTCTGAACCACATCCGCGAGACCGTGCACCGGGCGCTGCCCGAGGTGCAGGAGACGATCAACTGGAGCATGCCGTTCTTCACCACGCCCGGCGGCAAGATCATCGCCAACATGGCGGCGTTCAAGGCGCACTGCAGCTTCGGTCTCTGGGCTTCGAGCGTCCGTGAGCAGTTGAAGGCGGCCGGCTTCGAATCCGATGGATCGATGGGGACATTGGGACGTATCACCTCGGTGAAGGACCTTCCCGCCGACAGGATGCTGCTCAAGCTGATCAAAGAGGCGGCTGCGGCGGTTGAGGGCGGCGAAAGCCTGATGAAGCGAAAGAAGACCGCGGCGAAGGCTCTGCCGGAGATCAACCCGGAGT
>NZ_JBFRCY010000465.1:0-3707 GCF_052113305.1 Terriglobus sp. YAF25 | reverse complement strand
ACACATGATCTTGGTCGAAGTGACTCAGGACCAAATTGTGAATGTTTACAATTCCTCGGTCTTTGAAGTATCGAGAGGGATAGAACTGCAATTCATCATCGTAACCACAGTCGAAGAGAATTGAGGCCCCTGACGGTGTCACTGCATAAGCACAAAATCCATGGCCGACGTTGAAGATTAAGAAGCGAAGCATTACCAGTCTCCCTTCCGTACATGGTGTCCGTTAGACTGTGTTCCGTGAACTGGTACACCACAGATCACTGCGGAAACCTCCGACAGCTTGATCGACTATCTAATCTTGACTTTGTTGCGGGACTTCGGAAATAACCTTCGCGCTCTCCAACGCGAGGACATTTGAAACAAGATGCGTTGCAGCATTACGTGCGGCGAACATTACTATCAGGTATTCGACAATTAACAGCAGAACTCCGATGACGTCCCGTTTGACTGGAACGTCGAAGAAAGCACTACAGGCTATACCGACCACGATGAAAGCAGCAGCGAGTGTTGTCATCTCTCGAAATCGCAAATAAGCACCATGCGCGTCTTCGACGGAAGTGTCCGCAGTATGAGTTCGATAAATTCTGTACCATAGCGCGGTTTGCTCTGCACATTCAGTGGGGAATGGCCCATGCTTGGTCAGAAGTTGTTTCATGTCGACCCGCGGGTCACGGTGTCCAATAACAGTGAAAGCTCTGCTGGATGGCAAACAACGTCTGCCTGTCTTCCAGAAGACAATGGACTCTTTTGCAGTCCGGGGCATCGCCCAACCGATAGTGCCTGTGACCAGCGTCAGGAACGCCGGAACGGCGATCAGCTTTCCGACTATGGTCCAGTTGCCCTTTGAAAGCTCCTGGAGAAGATTGAGAAGCTGAGGAAGCCCCAACGCGATCACGCCTAATGCAATTGCATTTGAAACGACAAAGGTAATCAGTTGAGGTTGGTTCTTTTGTTTGAGAGACTTTGCCATACCGTCCTTTCACTTCTCGATGCCATGTTTTCGAAAGAAGGGCCGGAGAGCCTCGCGGTTTGCGAGAGCAAGATGTTTTCTAGGGTTCTCTGCTTTTTCTAGAAGGCCAAGGTGCTCCAAATGATAAAGAAGAAGCGCTTCTTGGACACGCAGGATCAAGCGTCCGCCTTCCATGCAGTAGTCGGCTTCGACAACCTTGCGCTGGTCAGTTGAGAGATCTGGATGAGGGACGATGATGGCCTCGACAAAATCGTGCCAATCGGCATCATCTTTAGGATCAATCGCAGAGACGTCTCCCAGATGGATCGCATACACGCGTCCTAATACAAAGTCCCGAAACTCATTGCGGGTGTGACAGAACGCCCTCACATGCCAGCGGCGCCCGTCGAATCCTAAAGCGTGCGGAGACACCAGGCGTGAAGAAGGGCCGGGATGGCTCATCGATTGGTACTTGATCCGAATCGACCTCCGCTCACGCAACGCCAACAACACAGTTTGGAGCACTAGTGAATCGACCGACCTCGCCGGGTCGCGGACGATACCGGTCACGGGTATCCAGCCAAGGAACGACGAGTTTGCGTTCATTGCGCCGGTCGATGTGGCCCAAAGGCGGGTCAAATACTCTTCTGAGGAATCCCGAATAAGAAGTGGCTTGAACGATTCGCTTGCTATATAGGTCCTCTGCAAGACGTCGTATACGGCGTTCGTTGGCGCAAGCTCCCTGTAGCGCGCGAAATCCAAAGACGCTTGTGGAGTCGAAATGGAGAAGTAATTTACCAAATCGGTGCGATTGACTCGTCCGTCCCACAGTAGGCGAAACTCAATGAATTCCAACCGCCGTTCTTGTCCCCACCTTGCCGGTAAGAGCTGATTTTCCGCCAAACCCACCCTCTTTTCCACGTTTGTTCGCCATCTAAAAACTAGATGGGATATAGTAATCTTGATTCTACTTCAAGGAGGGACGACCCCGCCAGAAATCGAGACGAGGCCAGTTCCGTGGGAGATTCCTGCAATGGCAACTTCGATTACCTTCTTCCCCGTAGATAACGGGGATATGACGCTTATCTGCCTGGGTGACAAGTCCGGGAAAACCATTCTGATCGACTGCAATATCCGCGCAGCTGCGGACGATGCGGATGACGAAACTCGCGATGTAGCAAAAGATCTTCGTGAACGGCTAAAGACAGACGTGAATGGACGCCCGTTCGTGGACGTCTTTCTTTTGAGTCATCCAGACCAAGACCATTGCCGGGGGCTGAAGAAGCACTTCCATCTCGGGTCGCCGGCGGACTACGCAGACGACAAAAAGTCCACCAATGAAAAGCGCATTCTGATCGGGGAGATGTGGTCCTCGCCTATGGTGTTCCGGCGTGCCAGCGTCGAACATAAGCTTTGTGACGATGCCAAAGAGTTCAACGCCGAGGCGAAACGACGGGTTGCCATTGCACGCGAAAAAAACTGCTCGGGCATTGACGACGGTGATCGCATTCTGATCTTGGGTGAAGATGAAGATGGGAAAACCGATGACATCCTAGCGATTGTCGTGAAGGTCGATGAGGACATCACAAAGGTAAATGGCTCCGAAAACGCCGTCTTCAAGGGACGTCTGCTCGCGCCCATGCCGAAGTCCGAGAGCGATGAAGAAGAAGAAGAACTGCGCAAGAACCACTCCAGCGTCATTTTGAATATGGAATTGGCAGATGACGAATCCCGCAAGACGGTCAAGAACTTCCTGAGCGGCGGGGACGCCGAAGTGACCATATGGGAAAAGCTTTGGACAAAGCACAAGCAAGCATCCGCTGTCCTGGAATACGATCTGTTGCAGACGCCGCATCACTGCTCTTGGCACTCGCTGTCCCATGACAGCCGTTCCGACCTCGGCGATAAGGCCAAGGCCTCACCTGATGCGAAGTCGGCGCTCTCACAAATTCGCGGCGCAGGACGAATTATCGCCAGTAGCTGCGCGATCAAGAATGATGATTGCGATCCGCCCTCCCATGCGGCAAAAACTGAATATGAATCCATCGCCAAAGGAGCAAAAGGAGAGTTCCTCTGCACGGGAGAGAATCCGACCGAGGCCAATCCTGCACCGATGGAGTTCACCATCTCCGAACAGGCCATCAAGAAGTCWGTGCGAAAGGCGGCCATCGAGGCACCCTATGTGATGAAGAAAGGCCTGATTGACGAAATTGCTCGGAAGGCCGCAGAGGCAGAAGCTGTCCAGAGGGGTGGCAATAGCCGCTATGCCTGAGCGGACTGGCATCGCGATGCGTCTACGTGAGGAAGGAATCTCGAAGGTCGATTCCTTCCTCACGTCGGTGTGTAACGCGCGGCGCTTATCTTTGGGGGAGATTGGGGCCTATGAAGGCCGTTCGTTGATTGCCGGTTGGGAGTTCCACGTTCAAACGGACTTGGTGGCTAGACGGCTGCGGGTGGTGCTTGATTCGCGATTTCCGTTTTCTCTCCCCAATTTTTTTCTAGTGGATCGACCGGAGTTTTTGACTTGGCCGCATATAGAAGAAGATGGCCGCCTCTGTCTACGCGCCGACAATAAAGTCAAAAGGCCAGATCACCCTGCGGAAATCGTCGGTGTTCTTCTCGGCCAAGCCGCAGACTTCCTGTGTGCCTGCGAGAACCGATCCAATGAAGGCGACTTTCGCACGGAGTTCTATTCATACTGGAATCGGAGTGTTGAACAGGACTGGAATCGGAGTGTTGAACAGGACGCCGTGGAGGT
>NZ_JBFRCY010000464.1:0-5946 GCF_052113305.1 Terriglobus sp. YAF25 | reverse complement strand
GTTCTCGCCTCCGGCGCTGGTTACCTGACGGATCTGTCCGAAGTTCGGGAATTTGCTGATGTACGGCCGCTTCTGCTGGATCGGAAGAAATCCGTTCACGATCGGCGTTGTGCCCAGACCCGCGCCCAACTGCGTCTGGTTGAGATCGTAGGCATTCAGCAGATGCTTACCCTGCGTGCCTACATACCCCACCTGCGCAACCATATTCTTACCGATCGCCTTCTCCACGTTGAGCGAATAGTTCGCTGTGTTCGCGGTCGTAAAGTTCGGATCGACCGCCGCGATGCTGGCCACCGGGCACGTCGCCGCAGTCGAACCGGTACATGCACCCGGAAGTTTCGGACTCGTCGGGAAGATCGATCCCTGCGAAGACGCAATCAGCTCGCCAAGATTCGGGTTTGTCAGCGACTGGTTGTACAGCGGCTTCGTTCCCGCGGGATTGCCGAGCAGGCCATTGCTCGAAAGCCAGGTGTTCGTCGACGGTGTGTCGTAGTACAGCCCGAAGCTGCCGCGCAGCAGCGTGTCCGTCAAACCYGGTACCTGCCAGGAGAARCCCACGCGCGGAGCCAGTTGCAGCGACGATGCTTTGTACGGCTCCGAGACATCCTGCCCCACCACTGCCAGCCCGCCCGTCGGCGCAAGTGCGCTCGCCGCAACGTCGGGACGGAAGACGGTCAAGTCCTTCTGGTCATCACCGATCGGCGAAAGATAATCCCAGCGCAGACCGAAGGTCRGATTCAGGCGGCTGGTGACCTGGTAGCCGTCCTGCACATACAGATTGAAGTTGTTGACGCCGGCAATGCGGTCCAACACACCATTGACCAGCGTGGATGTATTCGATTGGAGCTGCAGATAATCCGCCAGTGCACGCAGGCCGCTGTCCACCGCCGTAGAGACGCCGTTGTACGTAAAGGTGGAAGGATATGCCGTGCCGACGTTCGCGCCATTCGCTGCCGCAAATCCACGGTTGCCGCTGAAGCTGAAGTTGCCGCGCGTTCCGCCGTTGCCGCCGGCGCCATTGCCTACCTCGTAGATCTGCGTGCGACGATATTCTCCACCGGTACGGATCTGGTGTTTGCCGAAGGACATCGACACGATATCCGACAAATGTCCGCTGAAATCATGACGCGACGAGAACGGACTCTGCCCCGTCGAATCGAACCCGGAAATGCTCAGCGTAGGCGCACCCTGCACATTTCCGGGCCCAAGACCAACGATGAAGCCGGCCTTCGATGCATCCACATTTGGATTAGCATCGCTGAACGGCTGGTTGAAGTAGTCCACGCCGGCAACGATCTGGTTGGTAATCTTTGCGTTGACCTGGGAGTTGAGAATCACCGCAATGTTATGGACGTGCATACCAGCTACCTGGTAGTACCAGGGATTCTGGCTGCCCTTCGGCGCTGTCTGGCTGCCCTGTCCCCAGTACCAGCGTGCCGAAAGCTTATTCTTCGCATTGATGCTCTGGTCGAGCTTGAGCATCAGGTTGTTACTGTAACCATGCTGTGCCGCGTTGGTGGGCAGATAGTTGTTCGGGCTCGCCGGTCCGGTCAGCATCGACGGTTGCCACAGCGTATTGATCAGCCCCAAAGCAATCGGGCTGGGCTTGATATTTTTCGTCGCCAGCAGCGCCGTCGCCTTCGCCACATAGGCCGTCGAGGGCTCGGTAAAAGTATTGGTCGACTGCGACAGAATGTAGCCCTGCCGCTCATAGGTCAGGAAGTAGAAGGTCTTGTCCTTGAAGATCGGCCCGCCGAGAGATCCGCCGAATTCATGAAAGCGAACCTTCGACTTACCGTACGGCGCCAGGCCGGAGCTCGCCCGCGATATGTTGGTTGCCCGCAGAAACGGATTCATCGCTGCGAAGAACTCATTGCGGTCGTAGTAGTACAGGCTTCCATGAAGCTGATTGGTGCCCGACTTGATCACCAGGTTCACCGATGCTCCGGCGAACTTGCCGGATTCCGCGCCGCCCTGCGTCTGTGCTGAGAACTCTTCGATGGCATCAATCGGAATAAGGGTTCCGGGAACCCCACCGACACCGCCCTGGTTCGCAGCCGATCCGTTGTTCGCCGGGTCGTTGTTGTCGACGCCCTCGATCATGTAGTTGATGCCCGCACGCCCGTTCACGCTACTGGTGCCCGTGGCTCCCGGCAGCAGATTCACCATCGCCGTAAAGCTGCGGCCATTCAAAGGAATGTTCTGCACTTCCTCTTTTGGGATGGTGTAGGTCTGCACTGACGAGAAGAGACACGAAGACTACAAGGAGAAGACGACGCATAGCAAATGCCTCACAAAGTTGAAATCAGTTGTGTACGTCTGGAACCCGGCACGAAGAGACACGTCCGCCGTATCCCCGGATAGGGATCTACCGGGAAGCGGGCTGAGCCACTTCCATCACTGCTCTATTGGTTTTGAGTGAATGCAGTGTGTCACGAAGACAGCGTGTTACCACCCTGCAGTTTTGTAATGAATTGTCACAGCTTCGTTACACAAAGCCGTCCGCTCGCTTGCCCGCCCCGTGAAAGTTCAGTGACAGATCGCGCTGACTAAGGCTTCCCTAAGATCAATCGCTTAGAAATGCACCATTCCATACTGGAAAGGCAGATTCTCCATGCGACATGCGATCCCTGTGCTTTCGTGCAGCCTGATCTTCTCCCTTGCTCTCCATGCACAGGAAGAAGAAGGCAAGCGGAAGTTTCCTCCGCCCGAAAGCCTCTCAACCGACTCCCTCATCAGCCAGCCCGGCCCAAGCTTCACCGTCTCCGACAGCGATGTCAGCCGATCGCCGAGGATCATCGTCTACGGCGACCAGCGATTTACCGACCCCACCAACACCAAGGTCACCAGCCCACAGGCTCGCCGCCTGCTGGTCGGCAAGATCGCCGAAGAACATCCCGATGCTGTGCTGATGAACGGAGACGTTCCCTACAGCGGAGACGTCGTCAACGACTACCAGGTCTTCCGTGATGAAACGAAGATCTGGCGCGACGAAAATCTGCACATCTATCCCTCACTCGGGAACCACGAGTTTCATGGCGATCCGCAGGAGGCCCTCGACCACTGGTGGACCGCCTTCCCGTATCTGCGTAATCGCCGCTGGTACTCCACACAGCTCGGCAAGTCGATCTACACCATCGCCCTGGACAGCGACACCTCACTCCAGGCAGACAGCAACCAGCGGAAATGGCTGAGCAACCAGCTCACGAATCTGCCCGCTTCCGTGCGCTTTGTCTTCATCAGCCTGCATCATCCGCCGGTCGCTGACTTCCAGACACACATCAACGTCAGCCACAATCCGCGCCCGAATGAGATTGAGCTGCGCGACTACCTTGAGAGCGTTGCTCCCACGATGAAGGCAAAGATCGTTCTCAGCGCCGGCCACATCCACAACTACGAACGCTTTTCCCGCAGCGGCGTTACCTATCTCGTCTCCGGTGGCGGAGCAGCCTCTCCTGTCCGCGTCGAACGCAAACCGGAAGATCTGTATCAGAACGACGAGTTCCCCAACTATCACTTCGTTGAGTTCACACTCAAGGGAGACACACTTACCGGCAAGATGTACCGTCTCGCCGATCCGGCAGCCGAGAAGGTTACCTGGGAAGTGAAAGACACCTTCGAGATCAAGGCAAAGTAATCGCAACCAAAAGGGGCTTCCGGTCGGAAGCCCCTTCTTCTTTAAAACTTATACCGCCAAGAGTCAGCCACACTTCCGAGGACCGTCCGCTGCGCAAATGCAATCGTAGTAAGCCCCACGAGGAACAGAAGCGGAATCACACAATGCAAAGCAATTCCCTCATCGATAAAAAAGATATGGCCCCGCCTCGTGAACGGGACCACATCACCACCCAACATTTTTAGAACTCCATCTTGAGGCTGAACTGCAGCTCGCGTGGCGTTCCCCTTCCGGTTGGATTGCTGTTGTACGAACTGGTGATCACACCAAAGTTCGTCGGAGTCGACGTACCCGATCCCGTAGGCTGCGACCATGTCGTCGCCGGCTTACCATACTGAGCCACGTTGAAGATATTGAACGCCTCCGCCTTGAAGTCCAGGCCGACGCGCTCGCTAATCGGGAAGCGCTTACGCAATGCAGGATCGATCTGCCAGTGCGACGGCCCACGCGCTGCATTACGTCCGAGGTTGCCCCACGTGCCGTTTGCAGGCGTAGAGAACGCATTCGGATTGAGCCACAGTGCCGGCGTACGAGGGCTCGCATACATCGAGACTCCCGGTACACGGTTCGGACGTTGCCCCTTGTTCAACTGATCCGGCAACGCAGTCGCGCTGCGGCTGACCGTGATATTCAACGGCTGGCCGCTGCGCGCAGAAGCAATACCGCTCATCTGCCAACCGCCGATGAAGTAATCTCCCAGCCGCGAGACACTGTTGAGATACGCCCGGCCACGGCCGAAGGGCAACTGCCATACGGCGCTCGCCGCAAAGTAGTGCCGCAGGTCCTGGTCACCAGAAGCCCGCTCACACACACGGCAGGCAACATTCTGCGGAGCAGCCGACTCGCCGCCGCCGATGCCGCCATTATCAATCTGATGCGAGTACTGATAGTTCGCCGATACGATCAGGCCGTGCGTGATGTTGCGCTGCAGGCTCGTCTGCAATGCGTTCGTGCTCGCATGTGCATCCGTAGCGCGGTAGTCGATGGTGGAGAAGTTCGCGTACGGCCGCGTTCCCGTCGCCGGATTGATGCCGTTCAGCGTCGTATCCGAGAAGGTATGCGCCGCACTGGTTCCGAAGTAAGCAACCTGGAAGATCGTCTGCTTCGCAATCTCCTGCTGGATCGACAGCGTCCATTCATTCACAGCAGTATCTCTGCGTTTGGTGGACGACGCCGACGGACTGGCGCTTCCCGTTGCCACACCCAGCCCCGGAGCAATGGGATAGCTAAGACCAGGCACCTGCTTCTGATTCAACGTGTACTTGGTAGCCAGGTTTGAGATCGGCGCACTCAACCCGCCGAACTGACCGAAGCCGTAGTAGGTGCCGAAGCCGGCACGCACCACAAACTTGCCGCGCAGCGCTGCCGGAGACCATGTGCCGCTGACACGCGGCGAAAAGTTAGCAAGGTTCGGGTCATACCACGCCGCTCCCGCCGGGCAGATCACCGCGGCGCAGTGCAGTGGATCGACAAGCTGTCCACGGCCCAGCACCTCGTGATTCACACCGAAGTACTCATAGCGAAGTCCGAGATTCAGGTTGATCGTCGGGCTCAGCTTGAACTGATCCATCACATACCCGAAGTACGAGGTCATACGCTGCCCGGTCACAGGCACCTGACCGTTATACGTATCGGAGTCGATCTTGTTCTGCAGGAACGTCGTGTAGTCAACGTAGGCAATCGTCTCGTCCGGACTGTTCGGCGATGCCTTGTTCTCCTGCACGCGGCGCACCGTAATACCGGCCTTCAACGTATGCCTTCCATAAAGAAAGGTCGCATCGTCCAGCGCCGTAAACGAGTTGTCGTTACGGATCGATCCCGCAGGATTGCCGATGCTCGTAAATGTGCTGATCGACAGCGCGAACGGGAACGGTGTCGTCTGTCCCTGTAGGAACTCGGCACGATTGAATCCATAACGGAAGTCGTTATAGAAGCGCGGCGTGAAGGTGTTCTGCAAACCGATGGTTGCATTCGGCGTGTTCAGGTTATTGAACCCCGTCGATGGAGCAAGTCCATTCGGCGCACTCTGCGTGTAGTGATCGGTGTTGACACGGACAAACGCATTCATCTGCTCATTAACGTGATAGTCCAGGCGCAGAATGCCCGCATCCTCATGCGTCACCTGGCGTCCGCTGCCGAACCATGTATCGCTGACAGCGCTGATGCTCTTCTGCCCCAGAGGAAACGCATTGATCAGCGCAGCCAGCCCCGGCTGTTGTGTAGCCACCTGGGCACGATAGCTGCGGCTCGGCACCGTGCCTGTCAGCGTC
>NZ_JBFRCY010000463.1:0-3712 GCF_052113305.1 Terriglobus sp. YAF25 | reverse complement strand
CTTCGCTCCTCTTCCGGGATACCCAGCAATAGGGAAAATGCTCTAGTGCGCACCTCTCCAGTGTGTCACGCAGGATGGCAGGCTCCGAGGACTATCATGAAGGTGTGAGAAAGATTTCTTTTGCGATCCTGCTGGCTGTCGTGGTCTGCATGGCCGGGTGCAAAAAGCCCCCTCAACCTCCGACCACGACGAAGACGTTTGATGTTCGCGGTAAGGTGATCGAGACGAATCCTGCCCGGAGCGAGGTGACCCTGGATCATGAGGCGATTCCAGGCTTTATGGAAGCCATGATCATGCCGTACAAGGTGAAAGATTCTGCGGTGCTGAAGGAGCTTCATCCGGGGGACCGGATTACGGCAAAGCTCTTTGTCGAGTACGACGGAGAAGTCTACAAGAACGCCAAGCTCGATCAGATTGTCGTAATCGCCCAGGGGAAACCGGACTACAAACCGACGATGCAGTTTCACGCCCCGGCGAAAGGCGACGTCGTCCCGGACTTCAAACTGACCAATCAGAACGGTAAGGCAATTCACCTGAAAGAGTTCCAGGGCCGGGTTTTGTTGATCACCTTTGTCTATACCCGTTGCCCGCTGGATGACTACTGCCCGAAGATGAGCCGCAACTTCGCGGAGATCGAAAAGACGCTCGCAACGGATAAGGACGCTGCGGCAGGAACGCACCTGCTGAGCATTAGCTTCGATCCGGCCTTCGATTCGCCGAAGGTGCTGAAGAGCTACGGCGAAATCTATGCGGGGAAAACAGACTTCCGTCACTGGGAGTTTGCAGTGCCTTCGCAGAGCAATCTGCAGCCCATGGAAGAGTTTTTCGACCTGGGTGTGACCTCGGACGACAATAAATCGCTCACTCATTCGTTATCTACGGTAGTCGTGGATAAAAGCGGACGTGTGGCCGAGTGGTATCCGGGGAATGACTGGACGGCTGCGCAGGTCGCGGCGCGGATGAAAGAGCTGGCCCGTGCGGCCTGAGAGGAAACATTGATGGCAAATGTAACGATTCGGTTTGGTGTATTGCTGATTCTGCTTGGAGTAATCTTCTTCTGGATTACGGGGCATACCGCGGTTACGGCGCTGATTCCGGCATTCTTTGGAATCGCGCTGGCGATCCTGGGGATGGCCGCCCGTACGGAAGATAGCAAGATGCGGATGATCATCATGCATATCGCGGTCACTATCGGCCTGCTGGGCTTCCTGTTTCCGGCAATCCGCGCCCTGAAGGCCTATCTGTCCGGTCCCATCCTTCGCCCGTTGGCAGTCCGCGAAGAGGTTCTGATGGCAGTGATCTGCTTGATTTACACGCTGCTGTGTGTGCGGTCGTTCATCGAGGCACGCCGCGCACGGGTAGCGTAACGTCGATTTGTTTGAGGTGCGGCCGTGGCAGGTGTGGACTACTGCGGCAATAGCGGAGTGGAGCGAAATATGGGCGGTATGTCATCGTCATTAGGAGCACCGCGGATGCGCGCCGGCGACCGGCCGATCCGCAATCATAACGGAGGAGAGAAGAGGCCCAAGCCTCCTCTGAAGAAAGTACTGCCGCAGATCTGGGCGCTGTTTCGCCCGCGGCTCGGTCTGGTGGTCGGCAGCTTCCTGCTGATGATCGTCAACCGTGCTTGCGGTCTTGTGCTCCCTGCTTCTTCGCGCTTCCTGATTGACAACGTGATGTACCACGGACAGTCTTCCTTGTTGCCGAAGATCGTCGGTATTGTCGCTGCGGCGACGATGATCCAGGGAGTCACGACCTACGTTCTGTCGCAGTTGCTCTCTACCGAAGGCCAGAAGTTCATCGCCGAGTTGCGGCGGAAGGTGCAGGAGCATATCGGCCGGCTTCCCGTGGAGTTCTACGACCGTAATCGTACGGGCGTATTGGTCTCGCGCATCATGTCGGACGTGGAAGGCGTGCGCAACATCATCGGCACGGGGCTCGTAGAATTTGTCGGCGGCCTTCTGACTGCGCTGATTGCATTTGTCGTCCTGATCGGACTGAGCACGCGGATGACGCTTCTGACCTTCTCTATCCTGCTGGTCTTTGCGGTGATCCTCATGCGGGCCTTCAGGACGATCCGTCCCATCTTCCGCCAGCGGGGAGCCATCGCCGCCGAGGTGACGGGACGTCTGACCGAGTCTCTCGGTGGCGTTCGGGTGGTGAAGGGATATCACGCGGAGGAGAGCGAAGCGAACGTCTTTGCCGGCGGCGTCCAGCGGCTGCTGAAGAACGTGTTGAGTTCGCTGCGGGCGCAGTCACTGATGACGCTGTCGAGCACCATGGTGCTGGGTGTGGTCGGTGGCCTGGTGATGTACCTCGGCGGCAGGGAGCATACCGCAGGGCGTTTGACCGTCGGTGGATACGTGGAATACACCATGTTCCTGACCTTCATGATCGCTCCCATGGTGCAACTGGTCTCGATCGGAACGCAGTTGACGGAAGCCGCGGCCGGCCTGGATCGAACCAATGAGGTGCTGGCGGAGCTGACGGAGGACTCGGGCTCGAAGCGCAAGGTAGAACTGGGACTGCTGCAGGGTGACGTTCGGTTCGAACACGTCAGCTTCGAGTACGAAGAAGGTAAACCGGTGCTGCATGATATCGACTTCGTAGCCAGGCCCGGGACCTCGACGGCGCTGGTGGGTTCGTCCGGCTCCGGCAAGTCAACCATCATCAGTCTGATATGTGCCTTCCACACTGCACAGCAGGGCCGGGTCGTCGTGGACGGCGTGGATCTGGCTGATGTGAAGCTGAGCAGCTATCGTTCGCAGCTCGGTGTCGTGCTGCAGGAGACCTTCCTTTTCGATGGTACGGTGCGCGAGAACGTGCTATTTTCGCGCCCGGAGGCGACAGAGGAGCAGTGGAGAGAGGCCTGCCGCATCGCGCGCGTGGATGAGTTTGTGGAGCGCTTCCCGGAAGGCTATGAGACCATCGTCGGTGAGCGCGGCGTGAAACTGAGCGGAGGCCAGAGGCAGCGGCTCTCGATCGCGCGCGCCATCCTTGCCGATCCTCGCATCCTGATTCTGGATGAAGCGACCAGTTCGCTTGATTCGGAGAGCGAGGCCCTGATCCAGGAAGGCCTGAACTACCTGATGCGGGGACGCACGACCTTCGTCATCGCTCACCGGCTCTCAACCATTCGCAGGGCAGATCAGATCCTGGTTGTGGAACAAGGCCGCATCCGGGAGCGTGGACGCCATGAGGAACTGCTGGCGATGGGCGGACGCTACTACGAGCTCTACACACGGCAGCACGGCGTAGAGATGAATATGTTCCTGGCGCCCGGCGAAGGGGACAAGCTGGAAGAAGAAGCTAAGGCGTAGACGAAAGCCAAAAACGGTACAACAACGGAAGAGGGGGCATTTTGCCCCCTCTTCCGTTTCTCGAAAATATTCGAACCTTACGGTTCATCGTGATAGATGCTGACCTGCGGCTTGCCACCTTCCGCAAGTTTTGCGCGGTACATCCCCGGCGTATTGAAGCTCCATGCAAGTTGTCCATCGGGTGTGACGGCGATGATGCCTCCATCCCCCTTGAGCGCGGTAAGACGCTTCTGAATCACCTCGTCGGCTGCGGCCTGCAGCTTCATTCCCTTGTACTGAACAAGCGCGCAGATCTCGCGGGCGACAGTCAGGCGGATGAAGTACTCGCCGGTGCCCGTAGCGGAAACAGCGCAGCTCTCATTGGACGCATACGTACCCGCGCCGATAATGGG
>NZ_JBFRCY010000462.1:0-3718 GCF_052113305.1 Terriglobus sp. YAF25 | reverse complement strand
CGACGAAGAGAACTGCCATCGGCCAGAGAGCGACCTGTTCGCGCGCATCCAGATCCCATCCGGAGACCTCGTCCGGACGACGGCCCATACCGCCGTAGAAGATCCGCTGGATCGCCCAGAGCATATAGCCCGCACCGAAGATCACGCCGGTGGTGGCAATCGCGGTCCAGAGCATGGGGTGAGCAACATAGATGGTCTGCAGCGAGCCTGACAGTGTCAGGAACTCACCCACGAAACCATTCAGGCCCGGCAGGCCGATGTTTGAGAGCGCGGTGATGACGAACAGCGTGACCATCCACGGCAGCTTCTGCGCCACGCCCCCGAGCTCGCGCATGTCGTAAGTGCCGTAGCGCTCGTAGAGTGCGCCCAGCAGCATGAAGAGCGCGCCGCCGGAGATGCCGTGATTGATGATCTGGTAGACGCCGCCGTCGATACCGGCGACGGTGAAGCTGAAGATGCCCAGGGTGATGAAGCTTAGGTGGCCGAGCGTCGAGTAAGCCGCCAGCCGCTTCAGGTCCGTCTGGACCAGGGCGACCAGAGCGCCATAGGCGATACCGATTGCGCCCAGCGCGATCATCAGCGGTGCGATCTGACGTGACTGCTCCGGGAAGATACCGAAGCTGAAGCGCAGGATCGAGTAGAGACCGAGCTTACCGGCCAGCACCATTACGGCTGCGGTTGGAGCTTCGAAGATCGCGTCCGAAAGCCATCCGTGCAGCGGGAAGACCGGAACTTTGACGGCGAAGGCGACCAGGAAGGCCAGCGAGGCCAGCCACAGAGCCGACTGGTTCGAGGAGATGCTGTGCGATGCAGCCATCTGCTGCAGCATAGGCAGATCGAAGGTGCCAGTCTGGGCATAGACCCACAGCATGCCCACCAGCAGAATCGCCGAAGGGATGAAGGCGTAGAGAAAGTACTTCAGGGCAGCTTTCGCGCGCTTATCAGTGCGTCCGAAGGTGGCGATGAGAATCGTCATCGGCACCAGCGACCACTCCCAGAAGCCGTAGTAGAGGAAGAGATCAAGTGCGACGAAGACGCCGATCATTGCCGTCTGCTGCAGCAGGAAGAGCGTGTAGAACAGCTTCTCCCGCCGGTCGATGGCTCGCCAGCTAATCAGCACGCCCAACGGAGCCAGGAAGCCGGAAAGCACCACCAGCCACATGGACAAGCCGTCCACACCGAGGTGGTAGCGAATCGCCGGCGAAGCAATCCATGGAACATTAACGTCAAACTGATAGCCAGTGAGGCCGTACTGATAGTGCGCCGGCAGATGCAGCGTGAACAGGAAGGTCAGTAGCGTGACCACCAGTGCTCCCCATTTCTGCAACGTGGGATTGGCCGGAAGCAGCGCAAGCAGAATCGCCCCAACGGTAGGGAAGAAGACGATCAGCGAAAGGATGGAGCTGTCGATAGTCATTAGTGCGTTGCTCCAAAGGCTTTGAGACCGAAGGTCATGGCAATCAGCAGGACGGCGGCGCCCAAGGCCAGCCAGCCTGCATACGAACGAATGTTGCCCGACTGGATCTTACGTGCCAGATAACCGCCACCCCTGGCGGTAAGGCCGAGCGTTGCTCCCGTGCCGTCCACGACGCCCTTATCGATGAATCCAGCAAGGAACAGCCGGGTAAACATGAGGGTCGGAACAACAATCAGGCCGTTGTAGATCTCGTCGATGTAGAACTTGTTGGCGAGAACGTTGTAGAGGCCGCGGTTCTTCTCAGCAAGGGCGCCCAGCGTGCCAGGCTTCTTGTAATAGAAGACGTAGGCGAAGATGAAACCAATCGCCGCAACCAGAACAGAGACAGCCGCCAGTCCAAATTCGGAGGGATGGCTTGCGGTCGCTGAAACTGCTGCAGGCTCACCGAAGACCGGCGAAAGGAAGTGCTCGATCTCCATGCTTCCGCCAAAGGCCTTCGGAATCCCCACCCATCCACCGATGATGGAGAGTATGGCCAGAATCGCCAGCGGAATCGTCRTGATCGCGGGAGATTCGTGCACACCGTGTGCATGACCGTGATCGTCACCGTGGTGGGCATCATGGGCCGGTTCCTGGAACTCACCGAAGAAGGTCTTGAACCACAGGCGGAACATGTAGAACGAGGTCATGCCCGCCGTAATCAGACCAATGGCCCACAGAACCACGTGGCCGGAGGCAAAGGTTTGATACAGGATCTCGTCCTTCGAGAAGAAGCCAGCCAGGGGAGGTGCGCCTGCAATGGCGATCACACCGGCCGTCATCGTCCAGAACGTAACCGGAATCTTCTTCCGGAGGCCGCCCATGGCGCGCATGTCCTGCTCGCCGCCAATGGCATGGATTACTGAACCGGCAGCGAGGAAGAGCAGTGCCTTGAAGAAGGCATGCGTCATCAGATGGAAGATCGCACCGGTATACGCCGCAACGCCGCAGGCCATGAACATGTAGCCGAGCTGCGAGACCGTCGAGTAGGCCAGAACACGCTTGATATCGTTCTGCACCAGGCCGATGGAGGCTGCGAAGATCGCCGTAAGAGCACCGATAACTGCGACAACCGAGAGGGCCGTGGGCGAGTGGGCAAAGAGTACGTTTGACCGGGCCACCATGTAGATGCCGGCGGTCACCATTGTCGCGGCATGAATCAGAGCAGAGACGGGTGTCGGGCCTTCCATGGCGTCCGGCAGCCAGACGTACAGTGGAATCTGCGCGGACTTACCGGTAGCGCCCAGTACCAGCAGCAGAGCGATAGCCGTCATCATGCCGCCTTGCCACTCCGGATGCGCCGCAATCTGTCCGAAGACCTCGGTGAAGTTCAGCGTGTGGAACTGCGCGACGATCAGGAACATCGCCAGCAGGAAGCCGAAGTCGCCGATGCGGTTGACGATGAACGCCTTCTTGCCCGCGTTCGCTGCCGAGTCTTTTTTGAAGTAGAAGCCGATCAACAGGTACGAAGCCAGACCCACGCCTTCCCATCCGACGAAGAGCAGAAGGAAGTTGGCTGCCAGCACCAGAACCAGCATGAAGAACATGAAGAGGTTCAGGTAGGCAAAGAACCGCCAGTAGCCTTCCTCATGCGCCATGTAGCCGGTGGCGTAGAGATGGATCAGGAACCCAACGCCTGTGACGATCAGCAGCATCAGCAGCGTGAGGTGATCGACGTTGAAGGCGAAGTTGACCGTGAAGCCCGAGACGGAGATCCAGGGCGCACCGACCAGAGAGATCTGCTCCGGTCCACCGCCGGACATCGTCGACGCCAGCTTCAGGACCAGGGCAAAGGGAACGGCAGTAAACAGCAGTGCAATCGCCGCTACGACAGTGCRCGGAAACTTCCGGCCCACCAGGCCATTGATCAGGAAGCCGGCGAAGGGCAGTAGCGGGATCCACCAGAGATAGCTAAATTCCATGGTCTGGTCCGTTAGCCTTTCAGTAGGTTGACCTGGTCGACGTTCAGCGTCTGCCGCGACCGGAAGAGGGCGATGATAATGGCCAGGCCAACCGCAGCCTCAGCCGCGGCGACTACCATCACGAAGAAGACAAAGATCTGACCGTTCAGCTTGTTCCACTGATGAGCAAACGCGATAAAGGTCAGGTTGACTGCATTGAGCATCAGCTCAATCGAGATAAAGATCGTGATGACATTGCGCTTCACCAGGTAAGCGGCAATACCCAGCGAGAACAGGATGGCCGCAAGTACTAGGTAGTAACTGATCGGTACCATTACCGCTCCTTCTTTGCGAGCACGAC
>NZ_JBFRCY010000461.1:0-3728 GCF_052113305.1 Terriglobus sp. YAF25 | reverse complement strand
CGCATTTCCCTTTGAAGATCCGTATTTGTGGTTTGACGCGAAGCGTGACACGTACTTCGTCATCATGAAGGAGATGGCCGGCGTCATCTCCGGCACCGGCCACTTTTCGCTCGTGCTATTTCAGTCACACGATGCCGTCACATGGGAGAAGGCCGAACATCCACTTGTATCGACACTAGAGCTTCATTGGAAAGAAAAGCCTCGTCAAGCAGTGCGGCGGCTGGAGCGTCCGCAACTGATGTTCGACGCGGCAGGCAAGCCCATCTTGCTGCTGGCTGCTATCGATGATGGAAGCGAGGAGACCTATAACGTACGTATTCCGCTCTCACAAGAACGCCCCACGAAACGGTAACGAATGGCCGTCAAGCAGGCACCGAAAGTGTCCGTCGTCTTGCGGGATACCCAACGCAGGGAAACGCTTTAAGCCTGTACCTCAGCGGCTAAAGCCGCATTTCGTTCTTGCTCTGATACGGCATGGCTAAAGCCATGCCCTTAAGCAAGGCATTCGCACCTTCTGTGCGAAATGGTTGCGCTACGCGCAACGGAAGGATGTGACTGAGTATGATTCGCCCCTGTATCCTGTCGCGCGAAGCGCGATATCGTGTTTAAGGGCACTGCCGATTACGGGGCTCGGCACTTTCGGATTGCTTCTACATCTACCAACGTCATTTCAGGAAGGATCGAAGATCCGAACCCACTTATCCGTCGGTGGCTATCGGGCTCTCGCGATCGCCGCGGCCTTCCGCTCACGTCTTGCTTGCCGTCTTCGCTGAAAATAGGAGGTCAAATCCGGAGAAAACTCCAAAAGCTGTGCTCCGATCATTCCTTCCACGGTAACGATGGAGGCATTTTCGATCGTGAGGCCCGCCCCGCGTTCGTCGCTGGGATAGTATGCATTCGAAATACCTCCAGCCATGAAGTTGCCCAGTACATTGGACACATTGAACTGACGATGGCCGTTGTCTCCATGGCAGATAAACGCGGTCAACGCAGAGTACATCATGCGGGACCTTATCGAACCAGTTCCTTTACGGTAATAGCGAGGATCCTGGTGAAGAATGCTGGGTAAGATCGCGTTCCCGAGGAGTGTCCCGTTCACATTGTCGGCATAAGCGGCGCCGAAGCGCTTGAAATAACCCGCTGGTCCATGACCATAGCCAGTGTGATTGTCAGAATATTCTCCATATCCGCCGGCGATGACTGCCAGGCCGATGGTGGCGGGATCAGTGATGCTATGGAATGCAAGATCGAATTTCTGGGAGGTAGAGATCGGCGCCGCGTGGCCATTGAGCACAACATTGAAGTTCGGGAGGACTCCACCAATACGCTGCTTCTCCTGTGCTTTGACCTCGCGAGCAGCCTGCTCCTGCTGTTCCCTGGTCTGGCGCTCGGCATCCCCCTGCTGTGGCTCGTCAGGGGCCGGCGATTTCTGTGACTGAATCAATGTCTGGGAAGGTGAATCGGGAAGGCCCGCGACAGTAGCCACCAGCTCACCAGCTCCAGACGCAGACTGTGCATACGCGAACGAAGCGCACATGGTGAAAACACAAAAAACGACCTTTGAGCGGCGAATCACAGATTCTAAATTGCCCCCAGTTCTACTGAATGGAATGGCTTCATTCGGGTGAGCGTCTTGATCGATTACTGGAAATCAAGCCTAACCGTTTTGCGGATGTTGTTTTCAAAAATCATCCAGCCTGCACTCTGTCGCTTCAACGACATTCACTAGGGTTCGCGACGATGAACGGCAAAGTACGGCTGATTCGATAGCGTTCGATTCAAGGGCGGATGATATGCCGCGCCCTGGGAGTTGCGTATTTCAAAGTAGTACTGCAAGGGAAACGGAGATTGCGTATAGGCGCTCGGGATCGCAGCCTGGAATGAGCTGCCTTTGCGCTGCATCGTTATAGACGACCAGCGCTCGCCGTGGTTGACATGACGGTACCAGAGACGCGCTTCGTCGACCGGCGATGCTACCTGGAGATCCAATTCCAAGGACGCGCCGGGACGGAAGAAAGTTGCGGGCGAATGAGTCGCGCTGAACTCCGGGCGTGGGCGTGGTGTGAGCAGTGATTCCAAGTCAGCGCTGGTTTCATGGATATCTGCGGCAGCGAAGTATTGTTCGAGAGCAAACACATCCTTCTCGATCATGGGGATGCGGTCGGCCCAATGGCCATGCCGCTCGGGTCTGGAGCCATAGCTAATGTCGGCGGTGTAGACCGAGCTGGCGCGCGTGGCCATCGTCTTCCATGACTCCAGAGCCTTGCGATAGTACTTGATGCCTTCAGCGGCTATCTTCTTGTTTCCGGTGCTCTGAAAGAGCGAATAACAGAGAGCGGCGCGGAAGAGCCCGGCGTAATAGCCGCCCAGGCCGTTCAGAATGAGGATGTCTTCTTCCGCGCGACGGAATGCCGGGGATGCCGTGCGGCCGGCGACAGACTTCTGCGCCGTAGCAAGCGCACTCGATGATTGCGAGACCAGCTCGTCGATCCATTGCGCCACCTCGAGCGGGTGATAGTGCGCAACGGCGGAGCGGCTCAGCAAAGCGCGGGCGTAGTCATCGATCGAGAGGAAGATCTGAGGGTCGAGCGGACTGATGGCGCCGACATTGTGCGGAGCCGGCGAGTCGCTGTAGAGAGGCTTCTCTTTCGTCGGCAGGATGGAGATGGGCGTGTAGAGCTCCGGCCATAGCGAGTGATTGGACGCAGAAGGCAGCCATGCCGTCGTAACCAACGGAAGGATGCGGCTGGAGCTAGCCAGCGCTACTTCGATATGCTCCGCTGCGCTGCCATAGGTTCGACGGAGAGACCGTTTGTACGCTTGCGGTGCGCTATCCGGGTTATATAGAGAACGGCCCCAGATCAGGTAAGTAAGCTCGAACTTCTCCGCATCGAGTGTCGACGACGCCAATTGCCGGTTCGCATAGGCGTTGCGGCCATCGCGATGTCCCGAACCTTCCCGTCCTTTGAAGGTAAGCGGCTCGCAAAGCTCCATGCCCGCGGCGCCGCAGAAGTGGGCGGCGTGGCCATAGCCTGAGGCAAGCGCAAGATCAGCCCACAGCAGGTGGCGCTGGGTTCCCGGCCAGGCACGATAGAGGACCTCGATCTCGGATCCCTGCTGATAGAAGTCTCCATACCCATAACGGGTGAAGTTTCTCGCGCCATTGGAGACGGCGAAGGTGCCGGTCACATTCTCGCGCGGATATTCTGTCGCACGAATGTCGGCCTGGTGATAGCCGAGCCCCAGATGTTCTGCCCAGAACTTCGCACCTGCTGTCAGACGCATGCCGGTTTTGTGGCCGATGTCGATCATCGTCTGATTGAGGCCTTTGGCATGCATATCAATCTCGATGGGGCGGCCTGCGTCTCGTATCGCTTCGAAGAGCGTCTCCCAGAACGGATAGCTTCCCTCGGGGATACCGCTTTCGCCGTGAATGCGGAGCGTCAGTCCGGTGATCTCCGGGCATACCTTCAGGATCTCCTCCAGGGCAGCGCGGCAGTACGCCGCATGTGTCTCCGGGGTCAGGCCAAGGATCTGGTGGTCGGCATGAGGGCTCGCTGTCCACTGATAGGCATGTGTCCAGAGGCCGAGCTGGAAATCAAGCCCGCGACGCCGGGTCTCCTTCGCGATGAACTGGAGGGTCTCCAGATTCTTTTCTCGTTCTCCTGCGGCCAGCGGTGGATCGACGCGCACATCCGGATAGGCTGCCAGTTTGACCAGATAGGGAT
>NZ_JBFRCY010000460.1:0-3743 GCF_052113305.1 Terriglobus sp. YAF25 | reverse complement strand
GTCAGGCTGAGAGCCTTGGCCAGGTCAGCGGCAGTTGCCTTGTTTGCATTGACGTGTGCCGTCGCTGCAGCTCCTCCGGTACCGGGAGCGGGGAAGTTCTTGGAGACGTAGTCGAGGATAGCAGCGAAGTCCTCATCGCTGGCGGTGGCTCCCATGTCTACCATCTTGGCGATGGTCGCTTCCCAACCTTCGCGGTTCTGCGGACGGCTCAGAATGTTGTTGGGCGAGTGGCAACGGCTGCACACACGCAGCGTCACATCGCGGCCCGGACCGGCGGGAAACTCAGGATGCTCGTCCTGCTGATACGCGGCCATTACGGCTGCCGGCGGATCGGCCGGCTTCGGCTCTGCGGTGACCGAAATAGCCACCAGACACAACGCAACCCCAATACCTGCACCCGTGAACTTCAGATACACCGGATTCAGCTTGCTTGTGAGCTGATTCCATTTCGTATGTAAAGCGCTCATTTCCCTCACCTTCCCGTTGGTAGACCCTGACGGGATTTTAACATTCTGACTTCTCACCAGGCCAACTGGTGAGCCAGATCGTAAGAGTCTGCGCGGTATTCGTTCGTGACCAAGCGTCGACTCTCATATACAGTCGCATGTAGAGTTGGTTGATGTATCTGGACGCATAGCCAACGATCTAAAGGAATTGTTCCCGGCCCATGGCACCGAATCAGAAAGAACTCGCGAAGCTCGCCGGCGTCTCCGCCGGTACGGTTTCAAACGTTATTAGCGGATCTGCGAAGGTAAGCGAACGCTCGCGGCAGAAGGTGCTGGAAGCGATCCGCGTCCTCAACTATCGGCCTAACCTGATCGCCCGGAGCCTGAAGACTAACCGTACCTACACGCTGGGCATCGTTATCCCCGACATCACGATTCCCTTCTTCCCGAAGATTGTGCGTGGCGCCGAAGCTGCGGCGCGTGAGCGTGGATACTTCCTCATCGTGCTTGACTCCGAAGGCAGCGCCGAGCGCGAGGACGATATGCTCGCCCTGCTGCGCGCTCAGCGGGTGGAAGGCATTCTGCTGGTAACGGCTCAATCACGCGAAGCTGCCGAGGCCGAAGATCCGCAAAGCGTCGCCGGCTCTCCGATCGTCTGCGTCGATCGCGTGCCGGTTGACCTGGAAGTTGACTCGGTCTGCGTCGATGACGCCGGCGCCTCCGAGATGGCAACGGCGCATCTCATCGAGAACGGTCATACCCGCATCGCCATCATCACCGGCCCGCTCTCGCTGCAGAATGAGCGTGAACGTCTTCGCGGCTATCGCAACGCATTGACCAACGCGGGCATTCCGGTGGACGACTCACTGATCTGGAATGCGGCGTTTGGCCAGGAGGTCGTCTCCGGCCTGTGCCAGCGGGGCTTTCGCACGGGCGATAGCAAGCCAACCGCACTGCTGGCCACCAACGGCGTGACCGGCATGGCTGCGCTCCGCAGCCTTTACTCGCTTGGCCTGCGTACGCCGCGGGACTTCGCCTTTGTGACCTTCGACCAGGTTAACGCTGAGGCTCTCTTTAAGCCCGGTATCTCTACCGTGGTACAGCCCACCTACGAGATGGGTCATCGCGCGGTGGAAGTACTGCTGCGGCGTATTGAAGGCGGAGAGCAGTCTCCACCTCCCATCACCCGCGTGCAGCTTCCAGCCGAGTTGGTCGTACGCGAGTCCTCTTCAAGCCGCCTGAAAGACGAGCCCGTAAAGAGCGAGACAAAGAAGCACGCGAAGGAATAAGCTGGTCCCCCAGTTTCCCGCATGCAAAACGTCTCATCGAACAGTGCTCCACCGCTCGCCATCGCGGCGAAGTCTCTGACGAAGTCCTATGCCGGTGTGCGGGCGCTTCGTTCCGGTTCGCTCGAACTGCTGCCTGGTGAAGTTCACGCCCTCATCGGTGAGAATGGCGCCGGCAAATCGACCCTGACCAAGATCATCACTGGAGCTATACACCCGGACTCCGGCGAGTTGGAGATCTTTGGTCAGCGCATCACGGAAAATGATCCCAACCGCTCCCGCTCTTTAGGCGTTGCTGCCATCTATCAGCAGCCAGCCATCTTCCCGCACCTCACGGTGGCGGAGAACATCTGCATGCCGCTGGAACGCGAAAAGAGGGGCATCACGGTGGACTGGCGCGGCCGCAAACAACGGGCGAAAGAGCTGATTCAATCCATCGGGGCAAATATTGATCCGGACCGACTAGCCGGAACGCTCAGCATGGCAGAACAACAGGTCGTAGAGATCGCCAAGGCGATCGGAGCAAAGGCGCGCATTCTGCTGATGGATGAGCCTACCGCCCTGCTCTCCGAGCGGGAGACAGAGAAGCTGTTCGCGCTGGTAAAGCGTCTCCGCTCCGAAGGCGTCGCCATCATCTACATCTCGCACCGGCTGGAGGAGATTCTTACGCTCGCCGACCGCATCACGGTGCTGCGCGATGGCGAGACCATCGCTTGCTGCAATGCCTGCGATGTCGACCGTGCGAAGTTGATTGAGCTGATGGTCGGCCGATCGATAGAGTCAGTCTTCCCCAAACGGTCAGTCTTTCCCGGTGAGGTAGCCATTGAGGTGAAGGGTCTTAACAATCCGGAGGCTGGGCTGCACGACATCTCGTTTTCGGTGCGCAAGGGAGAGATCTTCGGCTTGGCCGGCCTGGTGGGTTCGGGCCGCACCGAGCTTGCACGGACCCTCTTCGGCATTACTCCCGTACATAGGCCTATCACATTGCACGGACGCGAGATCACGATCGGCAGTCCCTCCGAAGCCATTGCAAATGGTCTCGGCTATCTACCCGAGGACCGTCGCCAGCATGGTGTGATTCTGGACATGAGTATCGCCAGCAATATCACGCTCGCCAGCCTGAATGAGGTGGCTAAGCGAGGCTTGCTGGACAGCGCCCGGGAACAGTCGGTCGCTGAGGGGTATCGCACCAGCCTACGCATCAAGGCTCCTGCCACCGATACCGTTGCCGGAGCACTCTCAGGCGGAAACCAGCAGAAGGTGGCGTTGGCGCGTTGGCTGGCCATCAAGCCGGGGATCATGATTCTGGATGAACCAACGCAGGGTGTGGACGTGGGTTCCAAATCAGAGATCCATGAACTCATCGTGGAGTTCGCGGAGCGCGGTATGGCTGTCATCCTCATCTCTTCGGAACTGCCGGAGGTGCTGGGGATGAGTGATCGCGTTGGAGTCTTTCATAACGGCACCATCGTCGCTACGCTCAGCCGGGAAGAAGCCACGCAGCAAAAGGTGATGTCGCTGGCCTTCGGCCATGAGGTAGACGCATGAAGGCGTACGCACGCGAGCTTGCCGTAGGCGCAACCATTCTGCTGGTGCTGGCGCTGCTGGCTGCGACCACACGCGGCTTCTTTACTGTCGACAACCTCTCTGACCTGTTTCTTGCGAATGTCCCCGTCCTTATCGTCTCTCTCGGTATGACCCTCATCATCCTGACCGGACAGATCGATATCTCCGTCGGGTCTGTCTTTGCTGTCTGCAGCATTGTCACGGGAGTGGCCGCACGCGCAGGTCTACCGGTATTGGTCGCCATGCTGATTGCCAGCGTTGTCGGCGCCCTTCTCGGCTCGTTCAACGGCGCCCTGGTCGCATGGATGCGTATGCCTTCCATCGTCGTAACGCTGGCATCGATGGTGGCCATTCGCGACGGCCTGCGCTGGCAGACGCAGGGCGCATGGGTGGGAGATCTTCCGGCCAGCTTCCAGAGATTCGGTCTCTCGCAGGCGGCTTATAC
>NZ_JBFRCY010000459.1:0-3750 GCF_052113305.1 Terriglobus sp. YAF25 | reverse complement strand
GTGCAGTCAATGCTGCGGTTGATGCAAGCCTGGCATCGGAGTCTTGGAGGCAGCAGTGCCGCGTTCTCGTGGACGCGGTCACCGTTTCAACCCTTGGTCTTCGAAGAGCCAGGCCGGGATGTTTCAGAGATGCCAAGACGCTGGCACATGATGGAACTTACCAATAGCGCTCAGCTCCGGAAAGAAGGCGCCGCGCTGCACCATTGCGTCGCCAGCTATGCGTATCGCTGCGATCGCGGAACCTCGAGCATATGGTCGCTCAGCTTGTGGCAAGGAGAGAAGGTTCGCCATGTATTAACGGTCGAAGTCGATCCGAGAAGACGTGCTGTCATTCAGGCTCGCGGCCGGGCGAATCGCGCAGCTTCAGGAAAGCCACTCCTGCTGTTGCAGGAGTGGGCCGGTCGAGAGAGGCTACGCATGGCTATTTAATGTGCTGACGTATGCTCGCTTATGGTTAGTCGGGATCGACGATGCGGTTGTGTAGACCGTCCACACAGTGCATCCCGTTTCGCACCGGAGGTGCGAATGCCTTGCTTAAGGGGACGGCTTTAGCCGTCCCGTATCAGCACTGAACGACACGCGGCTTTAGCCGCTGAGGTCAGATCCAAATGCGAAGCACAGCATTTGGAGGTTCTCAGATATATCGCCCTCAGCGGCTAAAGCCGCCACTTTCCCTGGCGTCTGAAGCGGCATGGCTGAAGCCATGCCCTTAAGCGAGACGTTCGCACCTGAGGTGCGAAATGGTTGCGCTACGCGCACCAGATCAGAGTCATGGCACTATATCCCAGCGTGCCTGTTGCAGAAGCTCCAGTTCCCACCTGCCGCCGACCAGCCATTAAATCTTAAGATGTCGCCGTTCTGCGTTACGGCTGATGCGAAGCAGACGGCTCCTTCGTCCTGACTCCCGGCTCCAACAACGCATCGCTGCATTCGGAAGGCGCATTGACCGGGTTGCAGCGTGCTGCGAAACCTCCGGGTAGACCGACGGTGTAACCCGTCCACGGCGCAGGTTCAGAGACAGGGAAGTCGGTGCTGACCATCTGGGCTCCGGTTGCCAGCGTCAGGTCGCGTCGGGTGGTGTCGTTCGTGCGGCCCTGGTCAGTGTTGAAGTCTGCACGGGTGCGTACAAGATAGCCGCTCTTCACCAGCGCGCGGATCTCATCCTGCGAACCCTTGTCACGCTCTACAAACGCGGCGTCGGGCTTGCCGGGCTCAGAGTTGGTGAACAGTACGCGTCCCTGCAGTACCGGGTGGCCCTCTAAGTAAGCAGGAGCAGACGGCCGGTTGTAGAGAAGAAAGAGGACCTTGCCGCGCGACTCCGCCAGAGTTGGCCATGCGCCCGCGAGCACTGCGGCTTCCAGCGTGGAATACTTGCCGCGCACATTGTCCGGAGTGATGAGTTCCTGCTCGGGGAAGACCGAACGGATCTCGGCATCCAGCGAGTTCCATGTCTCTGCGGTCCAGGGCTCTGCGGTCGTCGCTCCGGGAAGCTGGCTGAGCCGTCCCTGTTTGTCTTCGATCAACAACAGAATTGGAACGTGTTTGGGATGCGCCTTCGACCAACCGCGAATGTCTTGCAGGCAGTGTACAAAGGTCTGGCAACTGCTGCGCTGGTTGACGTCGCCCAGATGAATGACCTTGAAGCCGGGCTTATCCATCTCGTGCTTCGGATCGAAGTCAGGATCGGCGGGAAGGCCGGCTTCCTTTGTCAGTCCAACGATCTTCGGATGCGAAAAGCGGCCGCCGGTGGGGTCAGTAACAATATCCAGCTCCAGTTGACGGACCCCGGCATCAAGTTGTTTCGGCAGCGACTGATGATGGTAGTCCACGCCATGAAAGGCGTCAGGAAAATGCCCGGAGAAGTACTTCTCTTCGCTGGGCGCAAAGCCGGTGTTGTAGCTGTTGTGTGAGCCCACAACCTGGATCTGGTTCAGATGGAGAAGCTTGTCCTGCTTACTGCTTGTCTGTGCTGCGGCGGCCACTGCCGCCAGCGCAAGCAGGCCCGCGCCCAAAGCATTTTTTCTGTAGATGTAGTGGAGGGTTTGTGCATCTATGGGCGTTTTCCGCAATGAAAACGCCGCTGCACGCTTCTGCCGGGATACCCAACAGCAGGAAAAATGCTTGAACGTGGAGTATGTCATTCCCTACCAAATCCCTTCATCTGCGCCAGAGATACATGTTCCTGCTCTGAGGGTATAGATCAGCAGACACGAATCAATAGGCCTCATGCCCTACGAGCAGGATCAAGCGGGAAGCCAACTGGCATGGGGCGCRCTTCAACTGGGCTTTGGCCAGACCCCGTGATAAAAGTACTGCCCCAGACCCACGGTAAACAGCCAGCAGCCGTACAGCGCATGCTCAACGCTGGAGACGAAGAGCGATTCCGTGTGCTGGTATCGCCAGGCAAACAGGAGTCCTCCGAGGAACGTCAGCACGACCGCCAAAGGGTTGCGGAAGACGATATGCATCCCGCCAAAGACAGCCGCGCTTGCAGCAACCAGCATCAGTCCGCCCTCGGGTGTCGCTGGAAACAGACAGGCATAGCGATGCATGAAGAACGCTCGATAGAGAAAGGCTTGTGGATAGACAGAGAGAATCGGGTATAGCACCATCACCATCGCCCAGAAGCGTGTGTGTCGGCGCGCGAAGCTCCATTCCAGATTTGGCGCCAGCCAGTGAACACCTGCCCACTGCAGTGCTGCCACGACCAGGAAGATCGCCAGGATGCCGGCCAGGTTGCTTCCCAGCGGAGCAGGATTCCATAGCTGCCTGCGATCGAAGCCCGGATCTCGGGCCAATTGCCACCATGCATACCCGGCCGCCAGCCAAAGTACCGGCAAGGCTGGAAGGCGTACCGGGGAAAGCCGGTATGCCGCCGGTACTCCGATGAATAGAACTACTAACTCAAACAGCAGCCCTGCGTGCGCCATTCCGGGTAGAGTACCTCTCGCCACATGACATGCTCGTGAATTATGCCGCAGCTAGGGCCGCGCAAGACGGATAATTTCCGCGAGCTCCTCCTCCAGGACCCTGGCGACGTCAGCCTCATTCGCTGTAGGGGCGATGGGAACCGTAATGATGACGGTGCTGCCACCCAGCGGGCGAGGTGTTACGCGGATGTACGCGCCGCCCCGCCTGTTGTCAGCCATCTCCCGAATGTAGTCCACGGCGAGGGCTGTGGGATGCAGGAAGAGCTCCGTGTTGAAGCTGTCGCCGTTTTTGGTGACACGGAAGTGAGTTTTATCGGTGGACTCAATCGAATCGGCGAAGGCGGGCGCCCATTTGGGGAGATTGCTGACTTCAGCAAGAACCTTGTAGATCTCGATCGGCTCAAGGTCAGACTCGGCGGCGCGGGTCAGGGTTTGGAGGGACATGGATGGTTAGATGAGGTGGCCGGCGGGGGCGTTCCACAGAAACCCAGCTTCATTCCGGCCGGTTTTTTGGCAAAATTAAGAACGATATGTCCAAGCAGCAATTCCAGACTGAAGTCTCCCAGCTCCTGCACCTGATCGTTCACTCACTTTACTCACACCCGGAGATCTTTCTCCGCGAGCTCATCTCCAACTCCTCCGATGCGCTCGATAAGCTGCGCCACCTCAGCCTGACCGACGAGAAGTACAAGGCCCTCGTCGGCAGTGGCATCGACTCGCCGCGCATCGATCTCGAGCTCGACGAGGCCAACAAGACCCTGTCTCTCTCCGATACCGGCATCGGTATGAGCGAGGAAGACCTGATCTCGCACCTCGGCAC
>NZ_JBFRCY010000458.1:0-3771 GCF_052113305.1 Terriglobus sp. YAF25 | reverse complement strand
GCCCTGCACTACACCTACAGGAGAAATGCTCTAGGCTGCGCGGTGCTCTGTGGCGCTGTGATCGCCGCGCAACCCGAAGACCACGATGTACACGTAGCAGACAGCCGCCACCATCAGCGCATGCTGCACGCCGATCTTATCGGCCACGAAGCCCGAGAAGAGTGGGATCACCGCTCCACCAACGATGGCGCAGACCATGAGGCTCGATCCCTTGCTCGTCAACTCGCCCAGGTTGGCGATACCGAGCGTGAAGATGCTTGGGAACATGATGGAATTGAACAGGCCTACCGACAGAATCGACCACATCGCCGTATGACCCGAACTCAACATGCTCAGCAGCACCAGCAGGCATGCCGCCGTCGCTGCCAACGCAAGCAGCTTGGAGGTCTTTACCTTCTGCAGCACCGCTGAACCGACGAACCGCCCGATCATCGCGCCGAACCAGTAGATCGATACATACCTCGCCGCCACCGTTTCGGTGAATCCGCTGATCTCCGGCAGGTGCATATAGTTCACCAAAAAGCTTCCTATCGTCACTTCTGCGCCGACATAGAGGAAGATGCCAACCGCTCCCAGCAGAAGCTGCGGATGCCCCAACAGCGCTCCCCACGAGGAACCGCGCGCGTCAGGACGGAAGTCCTGCGTTAACCCGCCCATCGGCGGCAGCTTAATCACTGCCAGCGCTACCGCAAGCAGCATCAGCAAACCGGCTATCCCGAGATATGGCAAACGCACGGTGGAAGCCTGCTGCGCGCGGAACTGCTGCAATGCCGCCTGTGTCAGGCTGCCAAGCTTTGGCGCTTCGACTGCGGCTCCCAGAATCAGGGCGCTACCCAGGTACGGAGCCACCGTCGTTCCGAGCGAATTGAAGGCCTGTGCCAGGTTCAACCGGCTGCTGGCTGTGCGCTGTGGTCCAAGGTTGGCTACATACGGATTGGCGGCGACCTGCAAGGCGGTGATACCGGCGGCAAGCACGACCAAAGCAGCGAGAAAGAGCGGAAAAGCCGCCAGCGAAGCCGCGGGAAGAAACAACAGTGCACCTACGGCCATCGTCAGCAGGCCGGCAATCATGGTGCGCTTGTATCCGATGAAGTCCACCAGCTTGCCGGACGGAATTGCGAAGACGAAGTAGGACGAGAAGAAGGCAAACTGTATCAGCATGGCCTGGGCATAGCTCAGCTCGAAGACCATCTTCAGGTGAGGAATCAGAATGTCATTCAGACAAGTTAGAAAACCCCACATAAAGAACAGCACGGTCGCTGTCGAAAGGGCTTTCATGTTTGTCGTCTCTGGCCCACCCGAGATYGACTGCGTTGTTGTAAGCTCCATCCAAACCTCTTCGTGTTAACAAACCAACAAGGGTGATTGTAAGCCAGCAAAAATCATCGATTGGTCCATCCACTTTTGTCTCTGCCTCTATTTTTCGGGCATAGAATATGCTCTTGGGCCCAACATGGGCCATACGCAGGAGCAATATGAGTATCTCGGTCCCTGACCCGACCACCTTCGACGCCGCCAGCTTTGCTGCGCAGGCACTCTCTTCTCCCGCAGCCCTGGCTGCAGTACTGGATCACACCCTATTAAAGCCAGACGCCACGCGGGCCCAGGTACTGGCTATCTGCGAGGAGGCCGCGAAGTACAAGTTCGCCTGCGCCATGGTGAATCCCTTCTGGACAGGGACTGCAGCAGCAGCATTAAAGGGCACCGGAGTTCCTGTCGGTGTCGTCATCGGCTTCCCTTTGGGCGCCACTTTGACCGCCAGCAAGAAGGAAGAAGCGGGGCGTGTCCTCGCCCTGGGCGCGCATGACGTCGATATGGTGCTGAATATTGGTCTTCTTAAGTCCGGCGAATTCGACGCTGTCAAGCACGACATCCACATCGTCGCCGAGGTTGTCCACGCCCACGGCGGCATTCTGAAGGTCATTCTGGAAACCTGCCTTCTGAGCTTTGAAGACAAGATGCGTGCCAGCGAGCTTGCTATCGAAGCCGGCGCCGACTTCATCAAGACCTCGACCGGCTTCTCGACAGGCGGAGCCACGATCGACGATATCCAACTCATGCGCGGCGTCGCCGGAATCCGCTGTGGCGTCAAGGCCTCCGGCGGTATTCGCAGCCTGGCCGACGCCCAGGCAATGCTTTTTGCTGGAGCCACCCGAATCGGGGCCTCCGCGTCGGTGCGCATCGTGAATGAGTTGGCGAATCCTATGGATGCAGTCGGAGTTCCCACCGGCGGCTACTAAGGAAGACGCTACCGCATATCCCCGCCGTCACCTGTGATGGCGGGATATGACGTTTTGAGCATTTTTCCCTGTTACTGGGTATCCCGAAAGAAGCRTGCGGCGGCGTTTTCATTGCGGAAAACGCCCATAGATGCGGAAGCCCTACACCACACCTACAGGGAAAATGCTCTAAGGCAGGTAATAGAACGGGTTTGGCAGCTTTACGCTCGTCTCGGCCTGCGGCTCTCCGAACAGGTCGCTGTACTGATCTCCGATATTGAGGATCAGCCGATATCCAGCCGCAACCACCTTCGCTCTCTGCGCTGATTTGTAGGCAATCGTCGAGGGATACTTTCCCGGCTCCCGCAGATAAAGCTGCTTCCATCCATGAAAGCCCGCTGTCTCGAGATTGCGGGCCGTCGCCTCGCGCTGTTCTTCCGGACGGCCGGTAATGAAAACGACCTCCACACCCGCAGCCTGCGCCTTTGTCACCAGGCGTAGCGTTCCCGGAATCGGTAGCGATGCCTCCGGAGAAATCACCCACTGATTGAACATACTTCCGATGTAGCCGAAGTCCTCGCGCTTTTCTTCGCAGTAGGCTGAAAGCGTTGTCTCATCGATATCCAACACGATCGCGAGCTTTTCGCCCTGCCTGCGTGTCGCAGTGGCATGCTCCAGCACCGCAATCGCACGGTCGTACTGCGCATCGATATCGGCCCAGTAGCAGCCCGCTCCGGGAACACAGTCGTAGTAGTCTGCGAGTTTGTAGCGCTCCTGTGCGAAGTTCGGCACCGGTTCCGCGGAGAGAAGATAGAGCGGATCGTGCGCTGCTTGTTGCTGGGTCTCGATAAGCTGCTGCGTTGTCGGATGGGTGAAAGGTGCTCTTCCCGGACAGGCAGGAGGCTTCAGCGGATCAGATTGTGTTGGGCGCTGGGCCAGCAGTGAGGTAGCCAGAAGAAAAGGCAGAACGGCACGGAATCGCATGCAGGGATTCTAATTCCCGAAGGTGCATTCATTTTCTTGCTGACATGATGAAGCCCCATTCTTCGCGATCAAACCGCGAAGATGGGGCAACGGAATATCCGACCATCCCTCGTGCCTCAGCGAAGCGGGTCCTTCGCTAATCATCCCAGCGAACAAGTCCGCTGGGGAGCCGAACGCTCAGGATGACAGCAATTAAATGCTGGGACGCGTCGACTCCTTACTCGGCGTCGACGGAGTAGATATCGTTGATAACGTCCTTGTACTTGTCGTTGATCACTCGCCGCTTGAGCTTCATGCTCGGCGTCAGTTCGCCCGACTCGGGTGTCCACTCATCGACAACCACGCGGTACTTCTTGATCTTCTCGAATGGCGCCAGGGTGCTGTTCACATCAGCAATTACGGCCTTGTAGAGCGACTGGGCCGCCGGGCTCTCCAAGGCTGCTTTGCGATCGGAGGGCAGTTCCGTTCCCTGCTGTTTGGCCGCCAGCGTGAGGTTGGCAAAGTTGGGCGAGATGAGCGCCGATACGAACTTCCGTTTATCTCCCAACAGCGCTACATTGCCTACGAG
>NZ_JBFRCY010000457.1:0-3780 GCF_052113305.1 Terriglobus sp. YAF25 | reverse complement strand
TCGTAAGCCTGCATGTTGGCAACCTCTAAGGAGCGAATGTTATGTGTGATGGTCTAGGAGTTTGATGACACACTCCTGGCAAGAAGAGAAGCGGTCGGAAATACTCCGAAGTGATACACTGCCCACCGTATGCGTTCGCTTTTTCTTCTCGTCCTTAGCATTTTGGTAACGATCTATCTTGCACATGACTTTCCTCACGCGGCGTGGGTGCCGGTGATTGCCGGCATGTTCGGCGGTTGTTGGTACTACGAGTCTGTGGGACGCAACCGGTTTGAGCCGTTTGCAGTGAGTTTCCGCATCGAGTTCTTCTACGTTTTAACCGGGATCGGAATTATCACAGAGGATGAGTTTCGGGCGTATAACGGGCAAGCCATAGGAATCAATCGACTGGAGCCCCTGCAGCAGATGGTCGAAAAGGGGGTCAAGGCGATTGTCGTTGGCCTCTGTGATCGCAACCGAAGGACTCTCGTCCATTGGACTCAAGAGGGTATTTATTCCTCAGGCTTCAGCTTCCGAAAGCGTCTCGATATGATTCCTTCCCGTAAGGAGTTCGGTGCATGGCATCCTGGCTTCTTTATCCGTTCGGCTTCTACGAGATATGTTGTAGGAATCAGTGTTCCAACCCCATGGTGGCAGGCAAACAAAGATGGTGAAGGAATCAAGAAGTTTGTGATTGCTGTCGAGGATGGGGATTGGGAGACGAATCTTATCCTCGCGACCATACCGGACGCGGTGTTCGCGCCATATTATGGCGATCGGGGAAGCTTCTTCTGGGAAAAGCGTGTGGAGCGTGCAGATCGCGTTGCTGAAGCGAGCGGGCTGCGAAAGAGCGCCCACTGGTACTCCACCTATTCGAACGAGTGCTTCACTGTGGCGATTCAGTTTGTTTCCACTTAAGACAAGAACTTCTGAGACACGACACTAGTAACCAACGGAATTCGCACAGCTTATTTCTGCTGTTTCCCCTGTAGCAGGCCATTGACGATCGATGCAAGCCGCCGGGAGCCAAATGAAACATCGCCTGCGTCCTTCAGCGTTTGTTGACCTTTGTCCGTCGATCGCAGTTTGCTGATGGTATCGTCATCGACTCCAGAGAGGGAGAGATTTCGCGCTCCATTGTCCATCCATCGCTGAGGTCCCCGGACTGTGGCGAGTGTGGCGCCCGCAGCTGCGCGCATAGCAACCGGCAGTGAGGAGCTGGCGGCGGTGCGGGCGGCAGGCAGCAGGACATGAGATTCCGGAATAAGTTTTGGGAGAATTGCGCCGGCAGCACCGGCGGCAAGGTGAGATAGGGGACCCGCATGGAGTGCATCGGCAAGTTGTGAACCACCAACGTAGCCAACGCCGCTTTTGACAAGATCAAGCAGGTTATCGGCAAACTGCTTCTTGATGTTGTTAGAGGGACTATCGATTCCCGGTGCCTCTGCTATAGACCGCAGTGCCGAGATTCGCTGTTGTATCGCATCGAATCCAGGTAGTGCAGCCACGAGCCTGTTATGAAGCTCGTCCTGAACTGCCTTGAGTGCATGGTGTTGTACTTCTTTCCCGTCTCCCCATTGTCGGGATAGGCCATCAAGACCGTCTTTGAAACCTAACGCTTCGCTTGCCGGAATCTTGTTGGGAATGGGAGCTCCGGACCCATGATATGAGGAAAGCTGTTCGCGGATGGTATTCAGATCATTAAGCTCGCTCGCTTGATTTCCAGGGACGGCCTGAGCGAAAAAAGGCTTCAGCCTGCCTCTGACTGCATCCAGGTCAATGAACGCCGGCGAATCCTTTGCGGCGCTGTCGAGCGCGCCCTGGTAGTGGGTCAGCAGTGCTTTGGCTTGGTCCACAACCTTACCTGGGTCGATACCGGTTGTCTCTTTCAGGATTGCTTCACCGATATCTTTCGCGTTGGCTGCTTTATCACGAGCGCTCTCGAAGAGTTTTGAACCGATAGCCTTTGCCGCCAGATAAGGCGCGGCTTTCTTAATCGCATCTGAGGCAATATGGCCGCCTGCGCCCCAGAGTGCGCCCTCTCCAAAAGATTGTCCCTGATATTTATTGACGAGGCCCGAGCCAAGAGCTGAGGCGGCGATGCCGGCGATTGGAGCTGCCCTGGGAATAAGCCTGGCGACTTCACCTGCCAGCGCGGCTTCTCCGCCTGCGGGGATGAGGAACTCTGCAGTCTGTTCGATGCCTTTGCCGACGCGCTGCGCGGTATTGTGTGCGGTCTTCATCTCGTCGAGCTTGTCGAGATCCGCTGGATGACCGAAGCCGAGGTTTGAATTGGTGAAGAAGGGTGGAAGGTGTTCCCGTGCCCATCGGTCACCGACCGAGACACCAGTGAGTGCGCCCTTTCCGATTCCTTTCACAACGTCCAGTGCGATCTGACCGCCCGTGTGCAAAGGATGAGAGGCATGGGCTGCTTCAAAGTCCCCTTGGTAGCGATGGATCTCTCCGTCATCTAAAACGAAGCCTCGTTGCTGCAATGAGGGGACGTTGCCGTAGGGAACCATGATGTAGTTTCCCTTTGTGCCCGGAGTGAGCATCCGATACGTGCCTTCTCGTTGTGGATTGTTCAATAGCGATGCGATGTCGGTATTTGCCATGCGTCAGATGCTCCATCTTGTTGTGCGTTTGTTAGGTAAGCGATTGGCAGCTACCGATCAGGGATGGCCGGGATCTTCGGCATGAGAATCAAACTCCTGTGGGCGGAAGGAATGCTCTACTGCCAACGCCTGTCGGGAAGATAGTCGCCGAGGTTGATGCCGGGTTGTGGCGTGGACGGTGCTTGAGGCGCCGGTGCACGGCTAGAGCCGCGACGGGTAGCGAGCATCCCATTGTGGTAACGCTGCATTTCGGCCAGCTGATTCGCCTGATTTTGTTCGAGCCACTTGTGATGACGAGTGTTTTCGGAGGCTTGATCCTGTTCCCGTTGTTGCCGTATCTGCTCCAAGGCGGAGGATCCGAGGTTGCCGTAGTATTGTGCCGCCTCGGGAGAGTAGAGGTCGCTGAGATGATTCTCAAGATCGAAACCCTTTTCGCGGGCTTTTTTCACGAAGGCGGTCCATGCGGTCTGCTCCATACCTTTAGGAGCGTGCATGGCTGAGGCAGCGAGCGAGGAGACCTCCTCGATGTCGTGGTCGTGGATCCTCTGCTGTTGCTGCTGGAGCAGGTACTGTTGCTGCTGCCGCCCGAACTCGGCCTGCTCCATCGCGTCAGCCTGTTTCCTGGCTGCCGGTGTTCCGAGCCCTCGTAGATTTGCAATCCGGCCGGCAGCTTCGGAGGGCTGCGGCTTGCCTTCTGCATTCATCTGAGGACGAAGGGCGCGACGGATCTCCTGGTTATCGTGGAAGTCCTGTTGCTGCTGCCGAAGATCCAGATCGCGCTGCTGCATTTCCTGCCCGCGGGCCTGCATAAGCTGCTGCTGGGCGCGGTTCTGGTATGCCTGGCCGAGTGTCTCGAACCATCCCGGTTCGCGGCTTTGTTGAATCGGTACGTAAGCTCCCATTCATGGCTCCTTAGACGTAAATGCGGTTTTGACCATAGGTTCGTCCGTTGCGAGCCAGATCGTTCTTGTATCGGTCGGTCTGGCTGTAATACTGCGCGAGCGTGCCCTGTGCTCCTTCTCCCAGACCGCTGGTCATTCCATAGAGACCCTGGGCCTGCGCATTGCCGGCTCCGGTCAAGGCGTTGAAGGTGTTCTGCGCCTGCTGCATACCGGTACTCAGACCGGCGTTGCTCACCTGGTTGGTTGCATTCGCACCGAGGTTCGCGCCTCCCATGATCTCGCTG
>NZ_JBFRCY010000456.1:0-7010 GCF_052113305.1 Terriglobus sp. YAF25 | reverse complement strand
GTATGAGAAGGCGCTGGAGGAGAGCAATCAGACGATTGAGATCGATCCCGATTTTGTCATTGGTTATCGCAATGCGGCTCTGAACCTGATTGCGACCGGAAAACCGGACGACGCGGGCAGGGTTCTGCAGCAGGCCTCAGCGAGAAAGCTGTTTCTTCCCAGTTTCGTCACAGATGCATATCGGATGGCCTTCCTCGAGGGCGATGAAGATGGCATGAAGCGCGCTGTGCAAGCTGCACCGGCCAATCCCTCGCTTCTTGGCTATGAGGTAGCGACGCTATCCCTGACGGGGCGCCTCTCCGAGGCGCGTGACCTCTCAGGACGGGCCACCAGCTTAGCGAGACAGTCATCCAGGCATGACACAGAGGCCCAGTTGCAGATTGCGGAAGCAATTCCGGAGGCCCTGTACGGGCGTTCACAGTTCGCGAAAGGCCAGCTCCGGAGTGCTCTTCGCATCTCCACGGCTAAGAGCGTGGAATATGGTGCGGCCTTCGCGTCTGCGATGGTGGGAGAAGCGTCAGAGGTATCGAAGCTGGTGAACGATCTCACCAGAAGATTTCCTGACGACACCTTAGTGCGATATGACTATGTGCCAACTATCGAGGCGGCGCTGGCGCTCTCTCAGAATCAGCCACAGAAGGCGATCGGCCTTCTCCAGGAGGTTACGCCTTTTGAGCTAAGCCAGCCGCTTCACTCAGTCTATATTCGCGGCCAGGCGCTGCTCGCCATGCATCGCCCCCAGGAAGCAATTGTCGAATTTCGAAAGATTATCGATCACCCTGGTCTGGTCATGAACGACCCCTTATTGAATATGGCAGAGCTGGGTCTGGCAAGGTCATATGCAGCCGCTGGTGAAAAACAGAAGGCTCAGCTGAGTTATCAGGCTGTGCTGCAGCGCTGGCGTAATGCGGATTCCGATTTCTCTCTATGCCGGCAGGTGAAGAAGGAATCTGCCGGCTTGTAGTTACGGATGGGTCGAACTCAATGCTGCTCTCGATATCAACTTGCCGAATTATGCGGATGCGATCGTGACTACGGATGAGATCGTGGAGGTAGTCTCCGTCCTCTAGGACAATCACCAGGAGAACGACTCGCAGGAACTCATGATCTGGAAGGTTTGCAATACTGGCAGCCCACTCCCCGCCCATGAAGGCGGAGAGTGATTTTTTGATGAATTCAAGGGTGCCCCGGGATGAGTTCATTATTATTTAATGGCAAATCGTACTGGGCTTCGTGGATTGCGATTGGAGATGTGAAATAGACTGATCGAAATCGACCGAGTTCCCCCGAACTCGGCATCAAACTGGCTAGAGCATTTTTCCTGTTGCCGGGTATCCCGCAAGTGGCGTGCAGCGGCGTTTTCATTGCAGAAAACGCCCATAGATGCACAAGCCCTGCCCGACACCTACAGGAAAAATGCTCCAACGACCGCAACCGAGGAGCTCCCCCATGGCTTTACCCTCCGTTGAGATTAGTGACGGCCTGCTGCAGGACTCTATTCTCACGTCAGTCGATGTGGTGCAGGAGTTGAACCAGCACTGGTGGTGCACCATTGCCTGCCGTCAGACCGAAGACAATCGTCTATCCGTGGAAGATCTGCTTGGGAAGACGATAAAAATCACAACCACCGAT
Organism: Terriglobus sp. YAF25; assembly: GCF_052113305.1. Taxonomy (NCBI): domain Bacteria; kingdom Pseudomonadati; phylum Acidobacteriota; class Terriglobia; order Terriglobales; family Acidobacteriaceae; genus Terriglobus; species Terriglobus sp. YAF25. The sequence continues at coordinate 5,378 of NZ_JBFRCY010000456.1, read as the reverse complement.
GAGGACGGCACGAAACACGTCCACTTTTCGGGTTTTTTCTATGATGTTCGCCTGGTGTATGAGATCTGGGGAAGCTATACGGCTTACCTGATGGCAGTAAGCACCAGCTACAAGCTCGATGTGACGGAGCGCAAGCAGTACTTTCCTGCGCAGACGCTTTCATCGATTGCGGGTACCATCGGCGGCCGCGATGGCATTCCAGTAAGCGTCAATGCGGGCGACGGTTCTCCGCTGACTACGTGCAGTATGGCGAGACCGATTTCTCGTTCCTGAACCGTATCGTCGATGACTACGGAGCATGGCTTCGCCCGAACGAGACCGGCGTCGAGATCTTCAACAGCTTCCGTAGCGGCAGCTCGATCAACTGGAGAGAAGAAGGCGGACTGACCGGCTTCAGTCTGCAGGGCACACTCTCGCCAGCAAGCTTTTGCGGCTCGCACTATGACCACCACGTCATGCAGTCGAATACCTTCAATAACGTATCGAAGGCGCCGCAGTTCTATGATGGAGCTCAACGGCTTACCAGCGCGGTGCAGTCGGCATCGCAGAAGCTGCCTCCGGGTTTCGAACCGCAGCGGGCTCGAGCCGTTACGCTGGATCACTACAACGATCAACTGCAGGCGGAGAGCGAGCGCTCGATTGGCAGTGCCATTACCGGACGCGGGCAGTCGCGCAATCAGACGCTGTTAGCCGGCAACACCGTGACGATCAGCGGCACTCTGGATGCAAAGGGCACCTACGGCCTGGTGCGTGTGGAGCATAACTGGACTCCCCAGGGCTATAGCAACAGCTTCGTGTGCACGCCGTGGAAGGAGTATCGCAATCAGCATGCACCGGTCGCCCGCACCTGGAACGGAATCGTCCCGGCACGTGTCGTCGATCACAACGATCCGAAGAAGATGGGCAGAGTCAAGGTCCAGTTCTTCTGGCAGGAAGACGGCTCGACGCACTGGGCACGAACAACCAGTCCTCACGCCGGCCCTGGCCGCGGGTTCATGTTCATGCCCGAAGTCGGAGACGAAGTTGCCGTGGCCTTTGAAGACGGTGATCCGGAGCGTCCGGTCGTAATTGGAGCTCTATGGAACGGTGTGCATGAGCAGCCGCGCGATGCGTTCTTCGGTGGCGAGATTCCTAACAACGACATCAAGCGCCTGATGACCAAGAGCGGAAACCGCATCCAGTTCATTGACAAGCAAGGCAAGGAGTCTCTGGTCATGGCCACGCCGAATAAGCTGCGTATTGCCATGCTGGAGAACACCGATGAGCATGGCCGGTCCACGATCCTGGTGCACTCCGAAGATGGAGATATCTGCCTGAGCGCACCGAATGGCCAGGTCCACATCCGCAGCAAGTTCTTCACCAAGGAGACCAATTAATCATGGCGCCTGTCATGGATACCTCCATCAAGATTGGTACGAGAACCTATGGGACAGACGATGCAAAGCTGCCGACCATGGGAGCAAGAATCCCCTTCAGCGGCTCTCCGGCATTTCAGGAATGGGATGAGGTTACCGGAAATGTCCTGCGTGAGATCAGGGGCAATTTGAACTATTACCAGACCGGAGACATGACCAGTATCTTGTCCGGCACGCTGAATCTTCAGTCGTTCAAAGACTGCTTCCATCGCTATGATCTGCGGGTCACGTTGTATGACATCGCCAAGTTGGACGTCTGCACCACAGCTACCACGATCAACGGCGCCAAGTTCGATCTCAGCATGTGGAAGGGCGACATCTCTGTCTTCCGAATGGACACGAAGGCAATCGATGTGAAGATCGCAGCGATCAAGACCGCGATCCGTTTGACCTCGGCAAAGCTGATGGTAACGGGCGCTCTGATCGCGATGCTTCGCTTCGGAACTCCATTCAAGCCGAACGCACTGCCCGCCCCCACGCCAATCACCCCCTTCGATTGAGGAGTACATGGGTTTTTCCTGGTCATCAGCAATCCAGATTCTGCACGCGAGAAACGGCGATCTTATCCTGCACTTTCCGCCGGAGTATCTCGTCGCAATCCCTCTGGCGGTTATCGGATTTCCTCTGGCGATTATCTTTGCGATCCTGATCAAGCAGACCGGCTTCAAGCCGGTCTCGATCTTGTTCCTTGCCGGGTTCATCCCGTTTGTGCTGTGTCTCTACACGGTTACGCAGACCTCCACGCTGATGTTCTCCAGGGCAGACCACAACCTGGTCATCGAAGATCACGCATTCTTCCGGACGACGAAGACCGTCTATCCACTCACGGCTGTCGATCATGCTGAAGTCGCACAGGACGATGGCCGAAGCCGCATGCTTTATATCGCGCTGACCTCGGGAGATCGTATTCCTACGGGCAGCGGCTGGACATCGCGCAATGGCCACTTCCAGGCGGCCAATGCGGCAAACCAATTCCTTTTGCAGGTCAAAGGAAGTGCGCAGCCAACCGGCATGCAGGCGCCCACGCCGAACCGCGGTGTAAGTGCGGACGAGGCCGGGAAAGCCTTCATCGAGCAAACCATCAAGGCACAGAAGCAGGCAAAACAACAGTAGGTTCAGTTTTGGGGAATCAGTGATCTTCGATGAATCCAGAGACGACGAAGAAAGAGCCTCGTAACCGCCTCAATCCCATTCCCGAGCAGGGAATGCTTCCCATCAGAAAGTCGCATGAAGTTACTGTCTGCTCTCTCTACTGGCTTCCGGTCAGCAACACACCGGTCTACGGCAGAGAGCTACAGTGGCTGCACCGATTCTTCGATGAGCTTCACGCCGTGTTGGCGAAAGACGGCAGGCTGAGACAGGAGAGCTTCCTGCAGATGAAGCTCACAGCGCCCCAGGGCCACCTGAAGGAGACGCTGCATCGACACCAGATCAAGCTGATACCGTTGATGGGACTTGGACGAAAGCCGAACGGCAAGCTACCGCCGATTCCTACCGAAGAAGACCTCGACGCGGTTATCAAGGGCAAAGCGAAGTTCGATTTCAATGAACACGTCGCCGATTACATGTTCTGGTTTCTGCACCGGGATGAGCAATGGAAGCGCGAACTATTCCTGGGGAACGGTGGATATACGATGATCTATCTTCCTCCCGACCCCGCGACTACACCTCCACCGATTCCGGATTATCCGGCCGTTCGTGAGATGCCCGCCTTCAAACACTTCGACACCGATGCGTTGTGGCAGGCGACCTTCCTGCTGGGAGACGCCTTCCGGGAGAAGAGCAAACAGGTGTTCGGCAAAGGGCTCGAAGACGAGGCCTCCTTCGACGGCCTGACCTTCATCATTCCGTACTGGAAGGCAAGCGACTTCCTGGCTGCCACGCCCGATGATCTGGCTCAGTGGTTTGAGGTCTTCGATGTCTTTATTGCGGAGAGCCCGGATGACCGAGGAATTCTGTTCGCCAGCAAAGAGAGCCTCGATGAGGTGCTGACTGAGATTCTGGAGAAGATGCGCCAGGACGGAGAACCGCATCCGGTGTTTGACCTGGAAAGGAAACAGCCGCAATGAAACCACAGTGGGAGATCGAACAGCTTCCTATCGTTGACCGCGGCCCGGAGGAACTATCAGCTCTTCGCATCGAATGCAGGTTTCCTCTTTCGGATGAGGAGCGAATGGGCCTGATCGATCTTCTTTCCGGGTGTCAGCACTGGATGGAACGGCAGCAGAGCAAGCTGATGCGCCGGGAGATCCTGATCCAGATGACACAGTTGCCTCGGCCCGGGGGCGCAACTCTTCTGAGCCGTAACAGCTCGAAGTGGATCCCCAGCCTCGCTATGGGAGTGTGGCCTGACCGCGAGCCACCACGTTCGATGACGAAGCGGGACTTCACGCATCGTCTGCCGGGTCAAAAATTTCCAACGCTCTCCCATGAGGTGCGCCGGATCCTTGCCAAGGATGAAGATGCTCGCCTGGATGTGGAAGAGCAGATGGCAGACTCCGGAGCACTGCTGGAGATTATTGCTTCAGAAGGATGGGCAGAGCGAGACGCGCGGCAGATTTCGACGTGGCTGAAAGGCAAGATCGACGACGATGTCTATCGCAGCTATCCGTTCTATGTTCCTCTGCTGGATGCGGAGACACTGATTCGGTTATCGAAAGACGAGCGCGATGCCTGCCTTGCGGGGATCTATCTCTATCTGCGGGAAGATCCTGACGATGAATCTATCTTTCTGGTTGCGCGAGCCTCATTTGAAAAGGCGCTGGAGATGATTGATAGCTGCATGAAGGCTACGGCGACGCGCTGAGGTAGTTGAGCATCTTCCCGATGTGAGACCGCTTTTGTTTACTTTCCCCGAGCTGGACAGCATGATTCGAGCTTCGCTCGACGTCCCACCCATTGCTTTGCAATGGATGGGGCACCCAGGGTATTGGTTACCGAATTTGTCGAGCCTGGTTATGAGATGAATGATGTGCCATCTACAACGCTCGTCCCGCGGCTGCGCCCGAAGCCCAGGCCCACTGGAAGTTGTAGCCCCCGAGCCAGCCAGTAACATCGACAACTTCGCCGATGAAGAAGAGGCCGGGCACGTTGCGTGCCTGCATGGTCTTTGCATCGAGGTCGTCGGTGTCGATGCCGCCTGCTGTGACTTCTGCTTTCTCGTAGCCTTCGGTGCCGGCGGGCATGATTTCCCATTGATGCAGCCCCTGCTCACTTTCTTCCAGGGCGGCGTTGCTCCACTTCTGCTGCGGATGCGTTGTTATCCACCGGTCAGCCAGCCGCTGTGGAAGAGCAGCATACAGTGCCTGACGCAGTGCGGTTGTGTCGCGCCCACTTGGAGATGCCTGCAATGCTTCGAGTACCTTCTTCCCTGGAGCCATGTCGAAGTGCAATGCGCTGCCGGGCTGCCAGTAGGAACTGATCTGCAGCACGGCCGGCCCGCTTATGCCACGATGCGTGATCAACAGCTTCTCCCGGAAACTGCGTTTGCCGGCATAGGCAATCACCTCGGCGGAGAGCCCGGTGAGATCGCACCATTGCTTCGTATCGTTTGGGTTGAAGACCAGCGGCACCAGGCCGGGGCGGAGGTCGCGCACACGCAGACCGAACCGACGGGCGATGTCATAGCCGAAGCCGGTTGCACCGATCTTGGGAATGGAAAGGCCGCCGCTGGCGATGACCAACGATGGCGCGTGGAACTCTCCCCGATTGGTGCGCAGCGTAAAGGAATCGCTGTGCTGTACCTCTTGCACGGCGGTGTCGGCCTGGATGGTGACTCCGGCTTCCGTGGCTTCCCGCTCAAGCAAAGTGACGATCTGCTGCGCTGAGCCATCGCAGAAGAGCTGGCCGAGCGTCTTCTCGTGATAAGCGATGCGGTGCTTCTCCACCAGAGCGATGAAGTCACGTGGTGTGTAACGCGCAAGAACAGACTTGGCGAAGTGCGGGTTCGCGGAGAGATAGTTC
>NZ_JBFRCY010000455.1:0-3797 GCF_052113305.1 Terriglobus sp. YAF25 | reverse complement strand
GTGTTGGCTCTCGCTCTTTTCTGGGCAGCGTCATATACCTCCGGCTCCATCGCACTCGATCGAAGCGCGGGTACGGTTGCGATGCAATGGCGTATGTCTCTCTTTCTGCCGGTACGAACCAATACTGGCGAACTCAAAGATCTGGAAGAGGCTGTGCTCGACACCAAGCCGAACTCAGGCCGTATCCGCCTGGTGGCGCGAACCGGCAGAGATCTCGCCTATCCCATCTGGAGCCATCGCAGCGGACAGGATGAAGCCGTGCGAACGATCAATCAGTTCCTGAATGCATCGACGGAGGGCCGACAGTGATCATGCATGTTGCAGCAACGGCAACCTTCGCGGCTCTCACGATCATGACGGGCTGCAACGCAGCCGAAATGGCGATGGGCAGCACGAATCTAAAGGGCTCAAATGCCGCAGTCGGCGGCGTCAACGTCCAAGACCCCAATACGCCGTCCTCGCAGACCTGGGACCGTCACGTCGATTCGTGCCGCTACCATGCCAGCTCCCAGGAGCTATCGTTTCTGGCCGATGGAAAAGCTGTCGTCACGATGTCCCTTGCACCCAGCACCAGGAAGGTTCATCTCGAATACGATCGCAAGACCGTCGACTTCCCCGAAAACACCTGTTCCGTCTACAAAACGGACAACATTTCCCTGCAGGATGGGCGTGCGAATGGCAGAGTCTCGCTTGTCTGCAATCAGGATCATGCCGCACTCAATCTCTCAGTACGGTTCGAGCGGTGCGGCCAATAGAGCATCATCATGACGCAAGAACTTATATCCACACCCGCCCGCCGCCGTCTTACTGCTGTAAGGTCGTTGCGGCAGCTCGAGCCATTTCACCGCGCAAATGCCATCGACGATATCYCGCTCTATTGGCTGCCGGTATCCGAGTTCCCGATCAAATTCCGTCGACGGGAATGGATCCTGAAGTTCATCGCGCGGCTGGATGAAGACCTGAAACAAGAGAAGCAGACCTCAGAGAACTTTCTACTCCTGAAGTACACCCGCACGGACCTGAATGAGCGCTTCGTCAACACGATGTTTGACTACCGGCCCATGACAGGCATGCTGCTCGCGCCCAACCAGCAGCTGCCTGCGGTCCCCACGTCGATGGAGATCAAGAAGCTTACCGAGAGTCACAGCTCCGATGGCCTGCTCAATCTTGATCATCTGGTCCCCGAGTACTGCGCATGGTTTGCCGGAGAACAGCAGCCCCAGCAACGGCAGGACTTCTTCGGAGCCGGCGGCATGCTGATGTTGTGGATCGATGCCGGGCAGGAACCTGTCGGGCCAAAGATTGAGCTTCCGCGCGTCCTCGCAACCCATCCTGCCATGAAAGATACGAACTTCGATGCCATGATTCGCAAAGGGGCTCGTCTGCAGCACCCATTCCTGGCGAAGAGCCGTGAGATCTTTGCAGCCCATCTTCCGGACGGCCCCGCCAAAAAACATTCGATGTTTGTGCTGCCTCGCTTTAACAGCTCCCACTTTCTGGACGCGTCGCCGGACGACCGCCAAAGGTGGTTTGAGATTTTCTCGGCCTATTGCATCGAGAGCGAACAGGATCGGGGCATTCTGCTGGCCTTTCGCGATCCGGACTTCGACGAGCGCTTGATTGCGCTTCTGGAGGAGATCAAAAAGGATGGAGACGAGTACCCATTATGAGCACCGCGACCGCCATAACCGTTCTCGAGCTCACACCGGTAGAGTGCGCCGCACCGTTCCAGGCGTTCTGCGTCCCGAACCTCGCGTTTCCCCTCTGGGGTGAAGCACGTTCTCCCGTCGTTGACCTGGTGAAGAGGCTGCTTGCGGCGGCGGAAAAACTCGGACTCAGCACACCCGCTCTCTGGCTAGATACACAGCAACTTCACCAGGAGGGAGGAAGCAAGGTCTACGGATCTCATGCTCGTCAATGGTCGCCCGAGATGGGCTTCTGCTTTGACCCCTCAGAAGCCGCTCCACGCAAGCTGAGGTTCGACGATCTCTTGAATATGGAATACGGTACTCAGCCCCGGCTGGCCGACCGGTCGTGCATCTTCGTCTCGAACCTGCAGCAATCGCTTGCCGCGTATGAGGTCATGAGCGCCCGCGGAGTTGCCAACCTGATGTGCTTCCGCGAGGCCGACACACTTGCCGCGGCACAGCGATATATGCAGCACACCAAGCAGACGCTAAAGCGTTATATGGCAGAGGGAGAGTTCCAAAACTTCAAGTATTACTTTCCACTATTGACCTCTGGAAGCGTTGCAAAGGCTTCGGCACAACAGCTTTCGGAGTGGCTCGCGGAGGCCGATCTCTATCTCCGCGAGTCCCCGGAGACAAAGGAACTGGTCGTCGTTGGCAGCCGCTCTCTGGAACAGCTGCTTGGGACGGCTGGGTTGCGGCGCACCGGTTATGGAGAGGCAAGCCCCTGGGCTCTCCACCTTCCCCAGCAGACCGAAACAGGAGAAATGCAATGAGCCGTGAGATCAATATCACCGTCGGCAGCGATACGGCCGCAGCTCAGCTTCGACAGGACTTCGACGAACTGATCGCCCGGGTCAACGGCGACATGATGTTTCAGTCCGTACAGGCGGATGACCCCGTTAGTGTTGAGGCTGCCGTGACGAATGCGGAGCGGTCAATCGACGCCCACCTGAGAGAGTTCACCGAAAATGGGGCACTGCAGTCACTTGCGGACGAGATTAAACAACAGTTCCGGGAATCTATCGAAGCCCAGGCAAGGGCAGCGGCACAGTCCGCGCGATAAAGTAGCTTTGCCAGTGCCGGTTACGTACCGTCAATTCCTACCGGAATCCATACATCCGTTCAGCTTTCCCCGCGCTTTATCTAAAAAGTCCGGTGGATGTCGGTTTGTCGACATATCTTCGGAGGATTTTGTCGATTCAAAGCGACCGGCTATTCTAGGGAGTACACGTATACAGAGAATGGAGACGTCACCAATGGTGGATCAGGCCCGTTTGTTTCATATTCATGTCAGCCGTAATGAGTTTTCCCCAATGGGGTTGTGAACAATCTTCAGCTTCCGTATTGCTTGAGGCTGCAAGCCAAAACTACGTCTACTCTGACACTGACTGCACGAAACTGACACACTTTTTAGGCTAGGAACAGGACGACTGAGCCCATGGACGCGTTGAACAGGTCATTCGTTATTTTTGGGGGGAACGGGTTTATTGGCACCCACACAGCACTAACGCTGCTTGCTGCCGATCCCCGGAATACGATTTATTTGGTGGATATCCGCCCTCCTCGTACGGAAGGCTATGCACGTCCTATTGTGGAGGCGCTCTCTTCCGGGCGCGCTGTCTTTGTCCAGCATGACGTACGGCAGCCAATGCCCACAGATCTTCTGCCACAGGCTGAGATTGTCTTCAATTTTGCCGCGATCCACCGTGAACCCGGCCATGCGGCCCCCGAATATTTTGAAACGAATCTGTTGGGGGCCGAGCATGTCTGTGACTGGGCCACGCGAACATCCTCACGAAAGATCATCTTTACCAGCAGCATCTCGCCGTATGGCCCGTCCGAAAGCCGAAAGGATGAGCGATCCATCCCTACCCCCGAGAGCCCTTACGGAAGCTCGAAACTGGCCGCTGAAAAAATTCATCTGGCCTGGCTGGCAGGCGATAGTGCTCGAAGACTTGTCATCATGCGTCCGGGGGTCGTCTTTGGCCCAGGCGAAGGTGGCAATGTAACCCGCCTGGTTCGCAGCCTTGTGAAGGGTTACTTCGTCTACATGGGGAATCGCGATACGATCAAGGCGGGCGGCTACGTCAAGGAGCTTTGTCAGGT
>NZ_JBFRCY010000454.1:0-3798 GCF_052113305.1 Terriglobus sp. YAF25 | reverse complement strand
GCTGCGTACCGGCGGAAGATTGTCTTCGGTGTCGTCGTAATCTCGACAACCTTCTGGCCCTGCTTGATCGTGATAGAGCCGCCGTTCACGGCGTTGACCAGACCGCCCGATCCACGACGAGCCCAATCCGCCTGGGTTGCCGCATTGCGCTGTGCGATATCGCCAGACTTCATGAGGACCACGCGAACAGCCGTGATCGCGGAAGCGTCACCCGGGCCGCTGGCAAGCACGCGGTCTCCGGCAGTGATATCAGAGGCTGTGGCCGGCTGTGCGGTCTTCAGGTCAGTGCTCCCGGGCGCGAGCTGCACTACTTTGGTAGCGTCAGCAAGGGTCACGGTCACCGTTGCTCCCTTGTCTGTCGCCACCGTCACTGTCTTCCCATCGATACTCTTCACGGTGCCGAGGGCCGATGCATTCTGGGCTACAGCGCAGGGCGAAACGGTCATTACCACCGCAGTCGCGGTGAACAGAGTCGCCAGAAAATCTCTCTTGGTTGCGAACATAGCCTAATCCTCGAACGGGACACCACACACAGTCGGCTGGATCGCACAAAACGACGTGCCGCACTGCAGTTGGGGAGTCTGCAGGGATTACGGTCGAACCGTCGCCTAAGTTTCATGAAATTTCTGGGGAAATTACGCTGAAACCTTCCGGGGAAGCGCTCGTCTAAAGCGTTTTCTCTGTTGCCGGGGATCCGGAAAGGGACTTGCAGTGGCGTTTCATTGCAGAAACGCCCATCGGATGCGGAAGCCTTCACGTATACCCACAGGGAAAATACTCTAACTGCGCCGCAGAACGGCCGTTGCCCCATCGTGCAGCGTTAGTGTACCGCTCTCGAGAGTGCACGTGCCGGAGGAGAGAACCAGTTCGGTAACGGGAGGGACCGAAAGCCGCACCGGTTGACGACCCAGGTTCACCGCCACCGTGACCGCTTCCCGGTGCATCATGAGCCATCCCTGCTGCTCATCGAACTCGACGCGACAGGTTCCCGGCGAGCCGTCCTCAAGCTCCGGCAGGGAGCGCCGTAGCCGGATCAGGTCCTTGTACCAGGTCAGCATCTGCGCATGTTCCCCGGTTGCGGTCTCCTCCCACCGAAGACAGCTGCGCTCGAAGCTCGCACGCTCGACGGGATCGGGTACGTCCTCCGGCTTCCATCCAAAGGCTGCGAACTCACGCCGCCGGCCTTCGCTCACCGCGCGGGCCATCTCCGGCTCTTCATGGTCGGCGAAGTAAAGGAAGGGTGTGGATGCGGCCCACTCCTCGCCCTGAAAGAGCATCGGCACAAATGGCCCCAGCAACATCAGAGCCGCGGCGGCACGGGCACGGTCTATTCCGGCAATCGCCGCAACCCGATCACCCTGAGCACGATTTCCTATCTGGTCGTGGTTCTGGATATAGCCCAGAAAACGATGCCGATCCAGAGTCCCAGCGGGCCGTCCATGGATGCGGTTGCGATGACGCGAATAGATGCCGTCGTACACGAAGACCTCTTCCAGCGCCTTGGCCAGCTTTGCCAGGCCACCAAAGTCTTCGTAGTAGCCGCGTGTCTCGTGCGGTGCAACAGCGGTAAACAACGCATGGTGAAAATCATCGCTCCACTGCGCGTCGATGCCGTAACCGCCTGCCTCGCGCGGAGTGACGATGCGCGGGTCGTTCAGGTCGCTCTCGGCGATCAACGCGAGTTGCCGGCCGGTAGCGGAGCTGAGATGCTCTGCCTCGGTAGCAAGTTGTTCCAGGAAGTGAATCGCGGAACGGTCTACAAAGGCGTGAACAGCGTCCAGACGCAGACCATCCATGTGGAAGTCGCGCATCCACATCAGTGCATTGTCGAGAAAGAAGCGCCGCACCTGGTCCGCTCCCCACTCTTCGAAGTTCACCGCACCGCCCCAGGGTGTGTGATGCGTATCCACCAGATACGGGCCGAATTTACCGGTGTAATTCCCCACCGGACCGAAGTGGTTGTAGACAACATCCAGCAGCACTGCCAGCCGCTTGCCATGAGCCGCATCCACGAAGCGCTTCAACGCATCCGGACCGCCATACGGCTGATGCACGGCATACAACGCCGCACCGTCATATCCCCAGCCAAAGACACCCGGAAACGCGGCCAGCGGCAACAGCTCCACATGGGTAATACCCAGCTCAACCAGGTGATCGAGCCGCGCGATCGCGGAGTCCAGTGTGCCTTCCGGGGTAAAGGTGCCGATATGCAGTTCGTAGATGACCGCGCTTGAGAGCGGCGGCGCCTGAAAGCCTTTATCGGTCCAGGCAAAGGCGGCCTGATCGTAGACACAGGACAGGCCATGGACACCATCCGGCTGCCACAACGATCGTGGATCAGGCCATAGCTGATCGTCATCGTCTATGGCAAAGCCATAGCGCGTACCAGCCCCGGCATCGGGAGCTTCCAACCTCCACCAGCCATGATCGTCCACCTCCCGGGGTGGTTGCATCTCGTGAAGTCCATCATGAAGATGCAGACGGACGCGAGAGGCGCGCGGCGCCCATACTTCAAACCGATGCATGCCTTACTCCCGTACCAGCAGCGCTACGGGGAAGCGCTGCAGGAAGCTGGCGGTCTTCTGCCGTCCGCCATGTTCTATCTCGCCGGTCAGCACATTCTTCCAGCGGCCCTCGGGGACCTCGACCGTTGTGCCTGCCCAGCTATCTCCAAGCTTAATGCGCCAACGAGGTGCCAGTGTGATGACACTGTGATTCCGCAGATACGCGATGATGTGCGCCGCCTTCGGCCCCTGCACCTCCAGTGGCGTATATGCCGCAGTGGGTCCGAACCACTCCGGATGTTCCTTCCGCAGCAATAGCAGCTTGTGGATCAGCCACAGCTTGGGCAGGCCTTCTTCGCTGCGTTCCATCATCTCTTCAGGAGAGAGCGACTGTACCTCCTGGAGGAGACGGCGGCGGAGGTCGTAGTCCACCGGTCGGCGATTGTCGGGGTCTACCAGCGAATAGTCCCAGAGCTCTCCGCCCTGGTAGAGATCGGGCACTCCTGGAGCCGTGTATTTCAGCAGTGTCTGCGTCAGCGAGTTCATCCATCCGGCCTCGCGGACACGTTCCACCATCTGCTCCAACTCATTTACGAAAGGCTGGTGCTCGAGAATCCGTTCGATGAAGCGATGCAGTGCATCTTCATATTCACGGTTATTGTTCGTCCAGGTGGTGTGCTGCTTCGCCTCGCGCATGGCCTTGTCCATGTATGCCGTCAGACGTTTCTTGTTGATCGGCCACGCACCGATCATCGTCTGGTAAAGAAAGTACTCGGTATTGCGATCGGGATACCGCTCGCCGCGGAATTCTGTATTCATGCGAGACCAGCGGTTCAGCGCGGCACGCCACCGCGCCGGAATCTCTGTCAGCACAGCCAGACGCGCGCGCACATCGTCTGCACGTTTCGTATCGTGCGTGGAAAGCGTCGTCATCGTCTGCGGATGCGTCTGCTGTATGGTCGCGCAGTAGTGGTGAAACTCTTCCACACTGATGCCATTATGCGCCGGATCCGCGCCCACTTCATTCAACCCGATCATGCGGTTATAGGTGTAGAACGCTGTATCTTCCACTCCCTTGGCCATCACCGGCGAGGTGAACTGCTGGAAGCGCATGACGAACTCATTCTCGCGGAAGCCGCGCACCTTTAGCGTAAGTACATCGCCGACAAAGTCAAAGAGACCTGGGTCAAGATCAGGGCGCCGGCGCTTGGCTTGATTGATGGCCTGCCAGACACGGTAACGGTCTTCATCGGTAATGTTGTCTCGATCGGTGGCGACATAGGTACGGTAGACC
>NZ_JBFRCY010000453.1:0-6138 GCF_052113305.1 Terriglobus sp. YAF25 | reverse complement strand
GCGTAGTTCGTACTGCCGTTATAGATCGCACTCAAGGTGTGCGATCCAACTGAAAGTGACGTCGTTATCAACGGCGCCACACCGTTGGCAGGCAGAGTCACGGTATTCAGGAGAGTTGCCCCATCATAGAAGGTGACCGTTCCCGTAACCGTTCCACCGGTGGTTTGCGATGGAGTCACCGTCGCTGACAGTTGTAATGGAGCTCCGGCATCCACCGTAGGCACATTGGAAGACAATAACGTCGTGGTGGAGATGGTATCGACGGTAAAGTTCAGTGCCGAAGTGCTGGTGGAGTTGTTCGTATCACCGCTATAGACAGCAGTGAAGGAATGTGTGCCGCCGCTCAGGCCTGTAGCTGTCCATGTAGCAATGCCACTGCCATTCAGGTTCGCAGTGCCCAGAGTATTCGAGCCATCTTTGAAGGTCACCGAGCCGGTCACCGCAACCAATCCGCTGTTGCTCACAGTAGCCGTCAAGGTTAAGGGTTCACCCGCTTTGATCGACGAGGGCGCCGCCCCGAGTGTCGTCGAACTCGTGTCCTTATTGACCGTTTGCGGCCACACGCTGGAAACAGCACCGATGGTATTGGTATCTCCGCTGTAGCTCGCTGTAATGCTATGAGCGCCGACGCTAAGAGTATYGACCGTTATCGTTGCAACCCCGGAGCCGTTGATCGGTATCGCTCCAAGTGTGGCCGAGCCGTCCTGAAAGGTGATCGTCCCAGTAGGAGAACCGGCAGCCGTTACGGTAGCCGTAAACGTCACCTGCTGCTTGATAACAGATGGATTCAGGCTGGAGCCAAGGCTTACCGTTGCTGCCTGCTTAACCACCTGAATCAGTGCCGAAGAGGTACTGGGGTTATTCGATACATCGCCCTCATAGCTGGCGGTGATGGAATGGCTACCCAACGTGAGCGAACCGGCCGTCAGCGTTGCAACACCTGGCGCTAGGTTGACCGCCCCAAGAGACGTCGAGCCGTCATAGAAGGTGATTTTTCCGGTGGGGATATTGGTCCCACTGGTCAGCACCTGAGCTGTAAACGTCACCGCAGCACCAAGCGCGGAAGGATTGGCACTCGAGGAGAGGTTTACCGTCGTCGGGTCGAGCGTAAGCACTTCGCCGCTCAACTGAAGGACCGCCGGCGCATTGATGGCGGCGGACTGCACCTCAATGCTGCCATTGACTGGGCTTCCGATTACCTGAGGATTGAACTGCGCACCAACCACACAGCTTGCGGAGCTCGCCAGAGGAGTATTGGCGCCACAGGTAGTCAATGAACTGTCCAGCGAGGCATTCGATACAGTCACAACATTGGTACTCGCCATCAGCGCGTTGCCGGCGTTCTCGACGGTAATCGTTTGCGTCGGCGAGGTGCGTCCTACGCGAATAGGGTCAAAGGTCATCTTTGCGAGATTCGTCGTGATCTTGCGGACGCGATTGTGGAACATATCCGCGATGTACAGGTTGCCGTAACCATCCAGCGCCATCGAGTACGGACCATAGACCATGGCCGCATTAGCCGGTCCATCATCTCCCTGGAAAGACTGTCCGCCCGTGCCGGTAATGGTCTCGATCAGCCCGGTGACGGCATTGATGCGGCGCACACGGTTGTTGCTGGTGTCAGAGATCAGCAGGTTTCCGGCGACATCGAATAACAACGCTCCCGGGTAACGCAGCTGAGCGCCTGAGGCCGCACTGCCATCACCGGAGAATCCTGCTGTCCCCGTTCCGGCAACATGCTGGATCACGCCGGAAGTGACGCACCGCACCATGTGATTCGTCTGGTCCGCGATACATACGTGACCATCGGCCGCGACAGCGACTCCCCAGGGAAGATTGAGCTGCGCCGAAACGGCACTGCCTCCATCGCCGCTGTACCCTGCCACGCCGGTTCCGGCAAAGGCATTGATGTTCCCTGTTACCAAGTCCAGCTTGCGCACCGCGCTGTTACCGGTATCGGCAATGTAAAGCACTCCGGCTGCCGGATCGACAGCAAGCCCATTCGGTCCATTTAGACGGGCGGAGGTTGCTGCGCTTCCATCGCCAGAGTAGCCGGCTGTTCCCGTTCCGGCGACGGTACGGATGATGTTCGTAGCAAGGTCCACCGCACGAACTACGTGGTTGTAGTTGTCGGCGATGTAGAGATTGCCCAGCCCATCCAGCGCTAACCCCGTGGGATTGCTAACAGAAGCTCCCGTCGCGGGACCGCCGTCACCGGTGTATCCGGGGTTACCGTCCCCGGCAATCGTGGTAATCACCTGGGTCTGAGCATCGATCCGCCGGACACGATTGCTGCTGGAGTCAGTGACGTAGAGGTTTCCCGCAGCGTCCACCACGATGCCCTGGGGTAGAAACAGGGTTGACGCCGTAGCTTGCATACCGTCGCCACGATAGATCCAGGTTCCGTCGCCCACGACCGTGGACATCGTACCGGGCAACCAGCCAACCAGGGGGCCGGAGCCGGTTCCGCTCAAGAGAACCCACCCCATCACCGTGCCGCTGCCACTCTTCAGAACAATGCCGCCGGAGCGCAGGCCGGGCGATTGCGGCGCGAACTGCACTGAGACCGAACAGCTCTGCCCCACGAGATAATTCGTGCCGATATTGCTATTGCAGGTCCCGCCGCTGACCTGTGAGAAGTCGTATCCCGTAAGTCCCTGCGTGCCTACCGCGATTGAACCGAGTGTTCCGGCGGAGGTTATCGGAACCGTGATGGTCTGGGTGCTATTGCCGGTCCCCACGGCAACCGCCGATGGGAACTGGAACACCTGCGCTGCGGAGGGAACCGTCGCGAAGACGGCAGCAGCAAGCACGAGCGGGAAGACGGGCAGAAACGCGCACACACGTTTCCACAAGGTGAAGAGAGAACCAAGACGGCAAGACTGCACGGAAGCCGGACCTCGAAACAAATAGCTCCAGCAGTGTTTTTAATCCGGCGATATTCCGTCGTACGGGCCGATCTATCGGGCCACGATACGTCGGTGACATAGCATCCGATGTTTCGTTCTCAGCGGGATTGCGTAGGTCGTCGGGGGAGAACCTGCGGAAGTGTTAACCAGGAAAGTACCACCGGTAACATTATTCCTGTCACCAATTTTCGAGGTTACTGAGTATGCAGTCCCGATTTGGTAATTGCGAGGCGGATCTCGTCTGCCTGCATAAATGTGGCCCAGATCATCTCGGTACGCAGATTCTCGGCCATCAGTACGCCGATTCCCTGGTCGATTCCCAGGACATCGTCGTTGTACCAGTGCGCCGAGGGCCGCAAAGCATCGGTAAAACCGTATCTTCCCCAGGCTTCCCTGCCATAGCGATCCCGCAGCGACATCAGAACCCGCAGGCATTCCTGGGGCAGAAACGCCACCGACCCCGCCGTAGCGCACGGGCCAGAAAACCGAACTCCGGCGTCCATCCCATGCTGAACTGGGTTTCCTTGTTCAGCATCCAGGGAAAATCCACACGGTCGTAGATCTTCGTTGCCAGCTCGGCGATCTGCGGCCCCAGACCTGATGTGTTCTTGAAGTACTCTCGCGCCATGAGAGCGCCACACAGAAAGATGCACGTATCAATGGAAGAAAGCTCACATTTGAAGGCGCGTACTCCCGTCTCCATATCGTTGTAGTGGTAGAAGAAGCCGTGCTCCTGCGGCATTTGCTCCCAGTGGTACTGAAGTGTGTGCAGCACACGCAGACGAATATCGTTGCGTGGCAGGTAACCACGCCAGTCAGCGATACACAATGCCGTCAGACCGAACCCGGTTGCGGCGATGCTGGAGACACGCCGGCTCTCTTTGCCATGAGACGACGGGATCTGGGCCAGGGCGCGATCACGCACCTGACCGGTCTTGTCGCTTGCCTCTTCCCAGAAGTAGCGGCAACCCGCCTGAGTCAGATCCTCGAGAAACGCATCCTCAGGCGCGGTAAGCTCCCGCTTTTTTGCACTGCCAAATGGGAAGGCAAGCGCTGTTTCGTTCAGTCCCAGTCCTGCCGCACCAGCGGCAACCAGTTTCAGCGCATCTCTCCGGTTCAACGAATCTCCACCAGCGCCAGGCCCTGCGCCGGAACATGCACCGCCAGCTTGCCACCACGAACTGCAAGCCTCTCCGGCGCGGCCAGGGCGCCGGCTTTCTTCAGTGCTGCAATCTGTGCCTGGGTCGGCGTTGCCGGCCTACCCATGTCGTCATATGCCTTCACTACATTGCCGTGGTTTGCATCAAGGCGCCATACTGTCGCGGAGACCGCCCCTCTACCCTTCACCACCACCTCGAAGGTCTTTTCGGGGACACCGTCATAAGTCTCCTGTGTATACGATGCTCCGGTTCCCGCCGGGGGTGCGTAGTTCCACACAGCAATCGCCAGCGCACCCGATTTCGTTTTTGTCGCCAGCGCATCGTCGCTATCCAGTTCCAGACGGCGATCTCCCAACTTGTGCAGCAAAACAAACGCGTTGAAGGCCGGCTTCGGAATCCCGCGCTCCGCAAGCAAGCCAAATCCGCCGTAAAACGGTGTCTTCACAACACCTTGCTCCTCAAAGACATCGGAGAAGGTCCAGTAACTCATCACGTCGACCAGGCCATCGCACTGCCGTATCGTGTCAGCCAGCCACGGCCCCATGAAGATGGAGTCCGTCACGTTTGGCTCATTGGCATAACTTGCGTTGTATTCACTCAAGATGAATGGAATATCTGGATAAGCCGATGCCGCAATCTCGGTGTGCACTTTGCTGACTGCGCGACACACCATGCTGTCGCGCGGAATCCGCTCCTCGGTCTTGAAGACATCTTTCRCCGTGTCGTTGGCATAGACATGGCTGGAGACAAAATCCACGGGAACGTCGGCCTGCTTGCAGTGCGCCAGAAACTCACCGGCGTAAGCGGCCTGTGCCGTGGACGGACCACCGACGCGGATACGATCGTTCACGCCCTTCAGAGCGCGGGCGGTGTGGTCATAGAGATCGTAGTAGGTCGGCATGGAGGGCTTACCGCCCCAGAAGTCGAGGTTCGGTTCATTCCATACCTCGAAATACCAGGTGGCCACTTCATCGATGCCGTATCGAGCGACAAGATGCCGGGCGAAGGAGCGAATCATGTCATCCCATAACGCATAGTCTTTCGGCGGCGAGATGTTCTGCTTGTACCAGAAGGCGTGCACTTGATTCGGATCAGCCGCCAGCTTCTTCGGCATAAAGCTCAATTCCACAAACGGCTTTACACCATCCTCCAAAAGGCCGTCATAGATCTGGTCAATGTAGGAAAAGTTGTAGACGGGCTTTCCCTGCGCATCCACATCGAAGAGGCCAACCTCATCCATGAAGATGCCGTGCGGACGCACATAGGTGAATCCTGTTGCCTTCTTCACCGTCCGCAGATCCTGCCGGTAACTCTCTCGCAATGTGAGAATGGCGCGGCCGGAACCGAACATCTCCTCCCAGAAGTGAGTCAGAGGTGTTCCCTGATCTCGAGCATTGACAACAACCTGTTCAAAATCCTGCGCCTGCRTGGACGCGGCAATGGCTACTACGAGCACCGACAAAGATTGAATCCAGCGACGCATGGTCTCCCCTTACTTCCTTGGACGCAAAATAACGCCGCGACGGCAGAAACCGTCGCGGCGCTCCCTTCAGACTGTGGTTAGAAATTGAAACGACCGGTGAATTCGATCACGCGCGCACCAAGACCGCGTTGCGCGATGCCGAACTGCTTGTTCGACACAATGCCATCGGCACTGATGGTATTGGTGATGCTTGTCGGATCCAGGTTGAGCTTGTTGAGAATATTGAAGAAATCGGCGCGAACCACGAACTTTGCATTCTCTCCCAGAAAGCCCCACTTCGGCAGCCCGAAGCCCTTTTGCGCGGTCATATCCAGATTGAAATATCCGGGCCCACGAAGACTGTTACGCCCGACGCCAGGCGCCGGAGGAATTCCCGAGCCTGCGGTGTAGTTGGGAACTGTGAAATATTTCAGCGCATCTCCGCCATAGTTGCTGCCGGTTTTGAAGGCATCGTTGCTCTGGCTGGTGCCTGCTCCGCCCCGGTAGCCGCCTGCACGCAGTGAGCTGTACCCGCTGCCGCTATATACGATGTTACCGCCATAGTTGGAGTAGAGAGGCTGCCAGGGATAACCCGAGTGCCAGTTCA
>NZ_JBFRCY010000452.1:0-3801 GCF_052113305.1 Terriglobus sp. YAF25 | reverse complement strand
GGTCAGCACTGGCCCAATCTTCAAGGTTGAACAGATAGCTGAAGAACTGAAAGACATCATTCTTCGGGAGCAACCGCAATCCAAGAGTGCTGCCGAGATGGCTTTCAAGGATGGTCGCTGTTTTCTGAAGCTCGGACAACATCCGCGATGTGTCAGCGGCGTTCTCTTGGGGCTCACGCTCAAACGCCTTCACCCTCGACGGCTCAAGCGTGAGGCACCAATGCAGGTCAATGCGGCGGAAGGCTGCCGTCTTCTCTAGGAATGCGAGCCGGTCGTCCACGAATACCTGCGTGGCGGCATTGATGTATGTGTTCTGACGTGGCAATTCAAAGCCGGACCTGACGCGGGCGTATTGATACAGGCAGGAACCTTCGGGCAGCCCACGTAGTGCGCCCTCAATCGACCGCATCCGCGCATCGAGTTCCTGGTCGGCCAAACCTTCTCCGTCGATGCCGGTGAGGGAGAACAGGCATCCGTAACCGCCGCCCTTGAGAGCAAAGACGTTCGGGCCGATGAAGCGCGAGATGGGCACAATCGAGCACGCGGCTCCAGCCTTCGTGAACCACGGCGTATGTTTGTGTTGCTCAGTGTTTGCGCGGGTCATAGTAGGACTTCTGGTTGAGGCTGAGGCCCCAGAGTTGAAACATCTTTGGGTGTTTGCGAACAATGAGCCATGCACTCACTGCAAGCGTGGGGAAGGCAATCATCGCCAGAAGACGAAACCCAACGAGGAAAACCGTCACGCAGACGAATACGATCGCCATCCATGCTGTAAGATCGAGACCAAGCTTGGCTCTCGGTCGATTCAGCGCTTGATTGATCGGTAACGGCTCTCCCCGCTTGGTCATAGCAGATGCACCTCCTACATCTGTTGCCCGGTTAAACTGCCTATCCAACCGGCACCCCAACCGAGCACTCCGGCACCGAACAGCGCGCCGAATAGTCCAGGAATTGCGTCCTGAAATCTCCCTGACATCATGCGGATTCCGGCGAAGATCAGGCCGCCGAAGCAGATAACAGCACCCGCATAAATACAGAAAGTTTTGAATGTTCCCATCAGGGTCGTTGCACCGGAGAAATCCATCGTTCCCTGAGCGTGAGCGACGCCGCTTCCGGCTCCCGCAAACAGGAGGGCAGCAAGCGTCGGTCCCATCACATGAAGAGCGTGGCGGAGGGATTGTTTTGAGAGGGAGATTGCCCACCGTTTGGCGGGCCGATTGATCGACCGATCGAGAGGCTTTCCCAACCGGATTGCGGGGCGGATTCTGAGCATCTTTGCACCTCCGCTGACCTCACTACGTCAGCATGGCGCAAAGCTAAGTGCCGTCTTCCAACCGAGTCCAATGACTTTTAGGGAAAGCGTTATTCCGTTTAGGAATAGCGGGGGCCGTTCGACTGAGATAGATTCGCTAAAGTTCGTATTCCCGAAGAACTTCGGGCGTGCCAACTCCACCCTGATACAGAGAGGCCGTCGCCGTAGGAGCATGGGACACGCAGCAGGAGAAAAAGGTGCCGTCCGTTATATCGATTTGAAGCTCGATTCCGCCGCTCCCGTCCTTGCAAATGCGGACCGTCTTGATGGTCTTCCCGGACAGTTCGGAGCATTCCACGTAATCTCGGTTCATGTTCTCAGACCTCGCTAGAGCTGGAAGCCAGGTCCATTATCACACTCATCGTGTGTAGACTCATAGTGGTCACGCTCCAAGTATGGAAGGGTGACCACTCGCTCCGTAAAGTCTCGATTTGGAACCGCGGTGCGAAGACTGCGCGCAGAACGGGGCTATTCCCAGGAGGAACTCGCGGAACGGGCCGGACTGCACCGAAACTATGTGGGCGGTGTAGAACGAGGCGAACGGAACGTAGCTTTAGAGAACATCGTAAAACTGGCGAAGGCACTTTCGGTTGGTCCCAAAGACTTGTTTGCCGACTTTTCATAGCTATCTGTGCAACACCCTGTTGCACGAATCCGGGTCAGAGGAGCCATCCCGAGGCAGCCACGGTATTCACGATGGCTGAAGCTTGCGCGAACCGGAAGTACCCCCGAATCCAGCCCCCGAGAGCAGGAGAGATCCAATCGCCACACTCTGCAAGCTGCGCCAAAGAGACCCTTCGTTGATGTCCGGCGTAGAGCGATCCGGCTGAGGTGAGGATCGGCTCATGATGGGCGACGCGATTCCGCAACCAGCGGATTGCTTCTAATCGTCGATGGATCACGGGGCGGGCGAGTCTGACGCCGGGAAAGGCCGCACTCAGGCAGGGCTGCCAGAGAGTCCAGTGATACCGTTGGGCAGCCAGATCTGTCCAGAAGCCAAACATGAGTTCGGCTACGACCTTGCCAGGGGAGGCGTTTGCCCCGCCCGCATCCCGAACGGCCGCGGCAATCTTGTCGCGCGCATAGGCCGACAAAGGAGCTACCGTGTACCAGCGCGGCGTGGCGAAATGGGCGGTGAGCTGATCGTGCATGCTATTGCGGATGGCGACTTCGAGGCCATGCAATAGGCCGAACGTCATCTCCGAGAGCGCCACATTCTGTTCGTAGAGAGAAACCGCGTCTCCAAGGTTTTGAGAGGTGGCGGCGAGATACCGCTTGAGCCTCTCCCTGGAGACGGCGCGCTCAATTTCGGTCAGAAGCTGCGCGGAATGGGGCAATGGAATCCTCCGAGGGACCGTGCTAGTATCAATTTGAGGCTTCCGGGAGCATCCCTGCCGCAAGGCATATTCCCAGGGCAAAGAGCGAGAAGGGGCCAGCGATGGCCCCTTCTTCTTTTGCGCCACGCTTTATCGTGGCCCCTCCATTCTGTTTTGTAAATACCTATGAATGAACAAGTTACCGACCTCTGCCGGAGTTCGGCAGAGGTCTCCTATAGGTCTATCCGCAACCTGTAGAAATGAATGATCTAGGGCCATCCGTTCAATTGCCATGGGTGCAGAAGGGTGCTCAACCGTGGGTCATTCCGTCAGCGCGGAGTGGAAATAGAAGGCGATCACGACCAGCGGAGCTTCATTATGCCGTCTGTTCTCCATGCCAAATCGGGAATCCAAGCAGAACCTGAAGATCGCAATCATTGCAGCTAATGGGTCTTCCCAGCTGAGCGAAGGAGGCCGGAATGCCTCTCTCCTGCAGTACCGCAAGCACAATCAAAGTCACGCCGTAGTCACAGGTCTACTGAACCTCGGGCTGCATTATGGCTGCGCATCGAGAAAATCCATGATCCCGCTGTAGGCAGTTGCCAACTGTGTCTTCAGTGCGTCCCGCTCCCGCGATTGAAGGTGCTTCGTCTGCTTGCCACCCTTGGTTTCGAACGGATGGCTGTCAGGAATGCGATTCCGGCGATCGTTCGCAGCCCTGAGCGCTGTCGCGATCGCGGTAAATTCACGCGCGAAGGCACCGTTAGCGTCTAAAAGCTGCCCAAATGTCCTGAGCCTCTGTCCGCTTCCGTCCACCAACGTCATGGCTCCAGCCAAGTTGTTGTCCGCCAAATACTTCTGGAAGGCACGAAAGACCGCATCGTTGAATGAGTTCTGGGATGCGAGCCATCCGGACTTATCCGAATAAAACTTGCTGTCGGCGTTCAGGAGCAGGTTGAGCGCGTGCTGAAAATTCGCATCGAGAAGTGGCTTCCAACCTCGCCAATAGCGCAGGCCGAACCTAGAACGGATCACGTCACCTATCTGGTCAAATTTGGTACTGCGAGTGGCGCCGATCAAACCGAGTCCCTTGAAGACGTTCTTCGTCTCTGGCGACATCCGGCTAACTCGCAGCCTCAAATCGTGCGTCGAGATATCGCGCTGCACTAACTC
>NZ_JBFRCY010000451.1:0-5033 GCF_052113305.1 Terriglobus sp. YAF25 | reverse complement strand
GAGCTGCCGCCGTAGCGCCGGTGCAGAAGGCACGGCGTGACACTTCCATGATTGCGTCTCGCACGTAATTGCTCCTGTGGTTAGAAGAGGATTCGTCCGCCAATCTGAATCTGACGGGGCACGCCGTAGGCGCCGGTGATCTTGCCGAAGTTACCGGAGTTGAGCGAGGTGGTCGGATTGTTAAGATTKACGAGGTTGAAGACGTTGTTGACCTCGGCACGGAGCTGGAACTTCACCGCTTCATAGACGCCGAAGTCGCGGAAGAGCGCGGCGTTGATGACACGGTTTCCAGGGCCGAAGAAGTTGTTGCGGCGGGTTGTGCCATCCAGTCCGCCTGGACCGACACCCGCGGGGCACGTAGCCGTGCTGCCGGTATACGAGCAGAATGCAGCAGGGTTGAAGTAGGCACTGATCTTGTCGGCCCGCGAGCGTCCGCGGGTGATCCCTACATCGGCATTGCCGGAGAGATTGGCACGGTCAGAGGTGTAGCCATCGAAGTTGTTATCCACTCCAGTGGTCACGCTGAACGGTGTTCCGGCGTTGAGTTGTGCAATGCCGGAGATCGTCCAGCCGTTCACCACTTCACGCACATAGCGTGGCGAGCTGGTGAAGAAGGCGGGCTTCCAGATTGCGGAGATATTGGCCTGATGACGCAGATCGGTATCGCTGCTGCCGTACTCGTCCTGAATGCGGTTGAAGTCCTGCGCGGTGCCGATGACAGCGCCGCTATTGTTCACCGAGGCGCTCGACAGCGTCTTCGACCAGGTGTAGAAGGCCTTGACCGAGAACTGATGGCTCAGACGTTTCTCGCCCGTGATCTGCAAACCGTGATAGTTGGCCCGCTGTCTAGACTGGATGAGATTGATGATGCCGAGACCTCCCTGGATGGGACGCCGGGAATCATAGTTGCTTGTAGTGCTCGTCGTCACGCCATTCACTGGATTGGCGGCAGTGGCGTAGATCGGGTAGTTGATATCCGGAGCAAAGGGAACATCATGGCTGAACGAACCGACATAGCTGACAGAGACAGCGATCGAGTTCGTTACCTGCTGCTGGACGGAGAAGTTGGTCTGATAGACGTACGGCCACTGATAATCCAGATCGATGCCCTGAACCTGTGCCGGAGCGATGAACGGACGCGGATTCTTCGGGTCATAGACATAGGGATACGGATTGCCATTGGGGAAGGAGCGTGCATCGCGCAGTGGGATAGATCGTGGACTTCTGCCCGGCGACGAAGGTTGACTGACGGTCCTTCGGATCGGTCGGCGAGGTCTGTACATCCCAACGAAGACCCAGGTTGACGGTCAGGTTGCGGAAGATGCGATAGTCGTCCTGGGCGAAGATGCCGCTGAACCAGGAGCTATCGGCAGCCTGGACAGGGGAGTCCTGGTTCATCGTTGCCGGAAGACCGGCGATGAAGTCGGAGATCTCCGCATTGGTGCGTGCGGTGGCGCGCTGGAAGGCGAAGACGCCGTAGTTGTTCAGGTAGGTGTACTGCAGATCCTTATTCAGCGAGGTTTCAGCACCGAACGAGAAGGTGTGTTTGCCGCGGGTGATGCTGACAACATCACGCAGCGAGTAGAAGTTGGTACCGGTGACCGGACCGCTGATGGCCTGGGCGGCGGTGAAGTATCCGCTGACAGTAAGCTGTGGCAGCATGGACGCGCCCTGGATGCCGAAGCTGGAGCCGAAGTCGGTAAGCGACAGTTGCGGCGTGTTGATACGGCCACCGATCATGCGGGTGTAGTTCAGCCATATCTGGTTGACGACATTCGCCGACGGCGTCCAGGTATCGGAGAGGTTGCCGTTCTGCTGGCGATAGACAAAGTTCTGGCGTGACCAGTCGATATTGCCGCCGGGGCTCTGCTGCTGATTGCCCGCCGTATTGAAATACATCCCCTGCAAACGATGAGTGCCGATCTGATGGTCGACTTTGATCAGGAACTCGTCCGTATTCAACGTGCTCGGAATGATGCCCTGCCAGCGATAGGTCGTACGGCCCGAGGCAGTGTCGATGCCGGTCGCGTTGGGAAGAGGAATGCGGGCGAGAAGGCGCTGTACCGTTGGATCAAGTTGGCTGGATGCCAGCTTGTTACCCGGACGGGGCGTACGCGTGACAGGATCGCAGACAACAAAGACGACACTGGAGCTATTGCTGGGGCAGCTGGACGGAGTGCCGCTCGCTGGCAGGTTAGCGCTGAAGTCACCGGCACGCTGGGCAGCAGTGGGGACAAGGGCGCCGTTGTAGGTGCTCGATGTGATCTGGCGCAGACCGGCGTAGGAGCCGAAGAAGAAGGTCTTGTCCTTCCAGATAGGACCGCCGAGCGTTGCTCCGAACTGGTTGCGGTGTAGAGGAGCCTTCGGACCAGGAGCGCTGAAGGCCGGAGCGGCGGCGAAGTTGGTCTCACGGTGGAACTCGAAGATGGATCCGTGGATCTTGTTGGTGCCGCTCTTGGTGACAACATTGACCAGACCGGAGGACATACGGCCGTACAGGGCGTTGTAGTTGTTGGTCTGGACGTTGAACTCGCGCAACGCATCCGGGTTGGGCAGCACGTTACCGGTATTGCGGATGAAGGTCATGTTCAGTCCGCCATCGAGGTAGTAGCTGACAGAGCCGACGAAGTTATCGGTTCCGCCGTTCATGTAAACCACCTGCTGGGGATACCCCAGCGTATTGACGTTGGAGCTCGACTGGACACCCGGAGTGAGGGTGAGCAGGTCATAGACGTTACGGTTGACGATCGGCAGGTTGTCGACTTCCTGGTTGGTGACCGTGCGGCCCAGGGTCGCGTTCGAGGTCTCAACCAGAGGAAGCTCGTTGGACGAGACGTCGACGGTCTGTGTCGCTTCGCCGATATTCAGGCTGGCGTCGAAATGTACTTCGGCATTCAGCGTCAGTACGACCCCTTGCTGCTGCTTGCTCTGGAAGCCGGCTGCCTCAACCTTGAGGGAATAGGTGCCGACTGGAAGGAAGTCCAGACGGTAGGCTCCGTCCGAGCCGGATGTGACCTGACGGGTGAATTTGGTTTCCTGGTTGATTGCTGTGACCTGGGCGCCCGGGATGACCGCACCGGATGTGTCCTGGATATTGCCGACGATCGTCGCCGTGGTGAGCTGTGCCTGAGCGATCCCTGCGACAAGCAGGAAAAGCAGCAGCAGTCTGCCGAACATCTTCATATGTACCTCCTAAAGCGGCCTGGCGTTTGAACCTGTGCATGTGCCAGAGCCCTCCGCCACGCAGCGGAACCCGCCTTCTCACCTCTTGTCAGGGTGTATGGGCAAAGCAGCGCCCACCTTCGGTTCCCATGAGAACGACTTGCAAGTGACTCACGGTTTGTATCCAGGTGTTGGCTTGTAAGTGGTTTGTATGGAACGGGATGGATATATTGTTGCAGCTTGTTTCAAACGTCGGGACGCGCCCTCTGCGATTGCCGTATGATGAACTCTGCCCCGGAATATGAGCACTATGAAGACAGATTGGGCGGCTTGGCAGCCGGTCACCGCGCAGGATCGAGAGACCGTTCTGCGGGAGATGGAGTCGATCCTCGCCAGCCCTCACTTCTGCAACAGCAAGCGGTATCCGGCATTGCTGCGGTATGTGGTGGAGAGTTCGCTGAACGGAAGGGGAGACCTCAAAGAGCGGACGCTGGGCATTGAGGTTTTTCAACGTCCGGCGGACTACGATACCAATGCCGATACGATCGTCCGCTTTACGGCCGGTGAGGTTCGGAAGCGGCTGTCGCTCTACTACCGCGACCATCCAAACGACCGTATGCAAATCGTCCTGCCGACGGGATCGTACACACCCGAGTTTCTTCTTTTGGAAGAGGATCCGGCCGGCACTCCWGTATTAAAGGAGAGACCAGCTACAGCTCTTTCAGTGGACCTGCTTCCGGGACCGGACGCGGTAATCACTAAGGAGTCTGCGCCGTCGTCGTCCAGTTGGCGCGGTCGCAACTGGATTGCAGGCGTCAGTCTGCTACTGCTGGCAACATCTGCGGTCAGCATATGGCGTTTCCGGCCGCACCGTGCAGATGTGGTCGATCAGTTCTGGCGGCCGGTGGCAAGTGAAGGACGCAGCACCCTGCTCTGTCCCGGAGGCGTGGTCTTCGCTCCCGAGCGAGCATCGGGAGTGGCTACCGCAGGCAAGGATATCCAGTATCCGTTCGTCTCGATGCAGATCGCGACGTCGATAGGGCAGCTCGGCGGTCTACTGCAGCGTGAGGGCGTCCGGTACGAGGTGCAGTCGTCAGTCGCGCTGCCGTTGACCGAGCTGCGAGACCGTCCGGTAGTTCTGCTTGGTGGATACAACAACGACTGGAGCATCCGGCTGCTGTCCGATCTGCGTTATCACTTCAGCACCGAACCAGAGGGAACGATTCTGGACGCACAGGATCCCTCAAAGCATTGGGAGCGTGACCGTACCCGTTCCTATTCGAGCGCCGATGACTATGCCTTGGTCGCCCGCTTCCGTAATCCGACTACCGGAAATATTGTTGTGGTGCTCGCAGGTCTGGGACGAAACGGTACGGAGGCCGCGACCGAGTTCGTAAGCAATCCCGATTATCTGGAATGGCTCAAGGAGCGGATCGGTGATGGACTTGGCCAGAAGAATATCGAGGTCGTGCTGAAGACCAGCGTGATCGACGGAAAGACCGGAGCGCCCTCGGTAGAGGCTTTTCATACCTGGTAGGCAGACTGCATTATTTTGTTGTCGAGGGCGGGGCGAACATTCTCATGACAGGTAACAAGCGAAAGGGCCACCGCATCGCGGGGGCCCTTTCGCTTAGCAGTACGGTTAGAAGTTGAACTTCGCCGCCGCCTGGAAGATACGTGGATCGTAAGCGGCGGTGGCGTTACCGAATGTACCCGAGCTCAAAGTAGTGGTGAAGCCACTTCCGCCCGACGTCCCAAAGAATGGATGGTTGAAAACGTTGAAGCCTTCGAGGCGCATCTGCAGCTTCAAACGTTCGTATAGCTGGAAGTTGCGGCTCAGTGAAAGATCCAGGTTGTAATACTTAGGCCCT
>NZ_JBFRCY010000450.1:0-3835 GCF_052113305.1 Terriglobus sp. YAF25 | reverse complement strand
AGATGTCCTTTGGCAATGCCGCCGATGGCGGGGTTGCAACTCATCTGCGCAATCAGGTCAAGGTTCAGCGTGAACAGCGCGGTGCGCAGGCCCATGCGTGCAGCAGCCATCGCGGCTTCGCAGCCTGCATGCCCTGCACCCACTACCAGCACATCGAACTGTTCTGTAAACGCCATCGCTTCCGTCGGAATCCTTCTTTCCTATTTTAAGGGGATTCGGGGAGAATGTTTCATGCAAAGACTCCTCGCGTTCCTGTTCGCCCTGGCGCTGTCCGTCTCTCTTGCTGTTTCGCAGGCTGCTGCCCAGCAGTCGGCTATCTCGGCCGATCCTCCGATGGATCATGCACATCCGGCGACGATGGAGTCCGTACAGATCCCCAGCCACGGAGCCCTGCTCAACGGCCTGGTCTACATCGCCGCCGGTACGGGGCCGCATCCGGTGGCCTTCCTGCTGCATGGCTTTCCCGGCAACGAGCGCAATCTCGACCTGGCGCAAACCCTCCGCCGTGCCGGATGGGATGTGGTGTATTTCAACTACCGCGGCGCGTGGGGTACGCCGGGAGAGTTTTCGTTTTCGCATTGCATCGAAGATGCCCAGGCGGCGATTGCCTGGCTACGCGATCCGGCTGTGGCTGCCCGGCTCCGCGCAAATCCTTCACAACTCGTGCTTTTGGGCCACAGCATGGGCGGCTTCGTCGCCAACGAAGTAGCGGCACGTACACCGGGTATTAAGGCTGTGGTGACCATGTCTGCGGCGAATATGGGCATGGAAGCGATCCGGCAGGTGCCACCACAGGCAAAGAACGTGGCCGTCACTAAGGTCGCGGAACATCTTGCCAAGGAAGGCATGGCGCCGCTGGCAGGTTGCACACCCGAGGGACTGGCAAAGGAGCTGGCGGCGAATCTCACGCAGTGGGACTTCCCCACACTGGCGCCAAAGCTGACGAAGGTTCCGTACCTGATTCTTACCTCGGATGACGGCCTTGCTCCATCGAATGATGCATTTGCGGCAGCACTGACGAGCAGCGGAAATACACAAGTAGCCACAAAACACCTCGCAACAGACCACGGCTACTCCGATCAGCGCATTGCACTGCAGACGACAATTCTCGACTGGCTCGCAAAGCTGTAGATCTAACCCGCGACCGGGTGCCCATATCTGTGCCGCGGGGTCCCCGACGAACTTTGTTCGTTGGGGTGCAAGCAGATGTGGGCATTCGCGCTCCGCGCGAACCGTCTTTGTTTGTCATTTCATTAGCGCGGCGGGTCCGGACCAGATATCCCATTCATCGCGTCGCGATGGATGGGCCACCCAGTTCTGAGAAGCTCTTACAACCTCTCCCTCCCGCCGCGTCATCCCATATAGACGGCCACCGGCCAGCGCCACACCTCGGGAGATTTCTTTCGGCATGTTCACCAAAATCCTCCATGTCTGGCATGGCTGGTTCTTTGCCCTCTTCCTCTTCTGCGCCGCCCTGGTCTTCTCCAATCTCTTTCACTGGGTGCTCTTCCGTGTCCTTCGCCGGAAGCAGGCGGAGAGTACCAGTCCTGCAACGAAGGGTCTTGGCCTTGGTCTGCAGCGCTATCTCGCTCGTCCTGCGCGCGCAATCTTCGTGCTGACCTGTTTCTTTCTGGCAGAGCCCTTCCTGCCAATTCCTGCCCGTTATCACGACGATGTGCGGCAGGTGATGGCGATTCTGTTCGTCCTTTCCTTGGGATGGTTTGCTACCGGCTTTGTCTATGTGGTGCAGAACATCTTTCTCCGCCGCTACGACATCACCTCTACCGACAACATCCAGGCCCGCCGCATCCATACGCAGTTCGGGCTCTTTCGCCGCTTCCTGATCTCGCTTATCGTCGTCGTCACCGTTGCCGGCTGCCTTTGGACATTCCACGATGACCGTCTCTGGAAGGCAGGCACCGGTCTGCTCGCTTCTGCCGGCATTGYTTCGCTCGTTCTTGCCACTGCTGCCAAGTCCACCGCCTCGAATTTTCTGGCCGGTGTGCAGATTGCACTGACCGAACCCATCCGCATCGACGACGTAGTCATCGTGCAGGGTGAGTGGGGACGCATTGAAGAGATCACCTCCGCTTATGTCGTCGTCAAGATCTGGGACCTGCGCCGGCTGATCGTGCCGCTAAGTTATTTCATCGAGAACAGCTTCCAGAACTGGACACGCCAGTCCTCCGACATCCTCGGCACCGCCTTCCTCTACGTCGACTACACCATTCCTGTAGAGCCACTGCGCCAGAAGCTGCGTGAGATCTGCCAGGCCTCGCCGCTGTGGGACGGCAAAGTCTGCGGGTTACAGGTCACCGACATTAAGGAACACACCATGGAGTTGCGCTGCTTGGTCAGCAACCGCAATGCCGGCGACAACTTCGATCTCCGCTGCATCGTCCGCGAAAAGATGATGGAGTTCATTCGCGAAAACTACCCGCAGCACTTCCCCCGCACGCGCTTCGCTTCTCTGCCCGACGCTGGCCGGTCGCAGGGCGAAACCGCCGAGAAATTCACGACACCGATACAGAAGGCCTCGTAAGCTGGAGTTGTCATGCCGCTCGTCCWTTGTTTCAACCCGGGCAGCAACTCGCTGAAATTCGACCTTGTCGAGACGACCGCGAACCAGCCGCAGGCCTCTGCCGGCAAACGCCTGCTCACCGGCGACATCGACAACGTCGGTAAGGACACCACACTCGAGATCACGCGCGGCGACCAGTCGCTGCACTCCGAGCCATTGCCGGCGGGTGACTTCGACGCGATGACCACAGCTGCACTCGACGCTCTCGACAAGCTTGATCTTCCCAAACCCGATCTTGCCGGTGTTCGCGTCGTACACGGTGGAAGCGACTTCGATGCGGCGGTGGGAATCGACGATGAGGTAATCCACAAGATCGAGGCCCGCGCCGAGCTCGCTCCACTTCACAATCCCAAATCGGTCAAGGTGATTCGCGCGCTGCAACAGCATGGCAGCGCCCTGCCTATTGCCTGCACCTTCGATACCGCGTTTCATCACACGTTGCCCGAGGTCGCATGGCGTTACGCGATTGACTACGATGTCGCCAATCGCCACGGCATTCGCAAGTACGGCTTCCACGGCCTCTCGCATCGCTATCAGCTGGAGCAGTTCTGCTCACTGAGCAACACACCCCTCGAACAGGCGAACGTCATCACCAGTCATCTTGAGAGCGGATCGTCAGTCTGTGCCATCCGCGAAGGCAAATCGGTAGAGACCTCGATGGGCTTCACGCCGTTGGAGGGCCTGATGATGGGGACGCGCTCCGGCTCCATCGATCCGGCGATCCTGCCTTTTCTCATGCAGCACGAAAATCTTTCTTCGCAGGACGCGCTGCAGTTCCTGGAAAAGAAGTCGGGCCTGCTCGCGATCTCCGGCCAATCGCTCGATACCCGCATCCTGCGCAAGAAGACAGATGACCGTTCGCTGCTGGCCATGGCGATGTACGCCTATCGCGTTCGCGCCACTATGGGCGCCTATCTTGCGGTGCTTGGCGATGCACGCGCCATTGTCTTCGGCGGAGGCATCGGAGAGAATACTCCTGAAGTAAGAGGCCCCATTCTTGAGGGGCTCCGAGGCTGGGGCGTCGACGTCGACCCCGCCCGAAATACAAATGTCATGGCGGGTGACACTTTGCTCTCCTCGCCGGCATCAAAACTCGCCGTATGGGTGATTCACGCAGACGAAGGCCTGCAGCTGGCACACGAGTGCACGCAGGCCCTCCAGTAGGAGCATTTTCCCTGTAGCTGGGTATCCCGGAAAAGGAGTGCAGCGGCGTTTTCATTGCGGAAAACGCCCATAGATGACGAAACCCGACAC
>NZ_JBFRCY010000449.1:0-3840 GCF_052113305.1 Terriglobus sp. YAF25 | reverse complement strand
CCCACGCCTCATTCGGCATGGCGATCCGCACGGGGCGGCCGTTCACAGCGAAACGGATATCGGTGGCGTCGGCATGACGCGTTGCGATGGCGACGACCGTGCCCTTCCAGGTGCAGTGCAGGTCTTCCCCGGTAAACCGGTCGCGGGCGTGAAAGTCCTCGTACATATCTACGAGCTTAAATGAGGGGTGGTGCCGGGGCAAGGTGGACCGGTTCAGAGTTCTACCAGCCTGCGATGGCGAGATTTGAGAGCGAGTTTGAGGAGTCGTTCGCTCCCGGGCCCAGATACGCGTTCCATCCGGAGAGGAAGCCGGCAGTGGAGACCTGGTTCATCTCTGGCCGGTAGACGCTGGTGATGAAAGAGAAGTCCGTTACCCGACCATCCACGAGGCACGGTGGATACGTACGGTGCTTCATCTCCTCAGCGACATAGCCCTGGGTGAGGGTGTCGGCCCGCGATAGGACACGGATGTTGTCCGGTTTACCATTGCGGTCGACGTGAACATACGCCTGTAGCCGGGGAGTGTGAGACTGCGGCAGGCCAACGGGGCTGTATCCTCCCTGGTCGCACGCGGCTAGCTCAGCGCCATGGGCCGGATGCAGGTGACTGTCAGAGGGTGGGGCGTCCAGGGGATGATCGAGGGGTTCAAGCAGGGTGACCGTCAGCTCGGCAATCTTTCCCTCTTCGCCGAACACAGTAATGCGGCCGGGGACGCGATGTTCGCGGAGCGTATTCCAGTCGAGGATTGCAGTCACGATGCCGTTGCGCTTTACAGCTCGCAGTTCTCCGCTGGTGGCCTGGAAGCAGGTTGTGGGCGCGTCAACCAGAGAGACCGCATACATACCGGACTCATCCGTTCGTTGAGTGCCGAAGCAGGCCAGGGTGCCATGACCGGGAGCATGTTCGCTCAGGAAGCGGTCACGCGGAAGCACATCGGGGACCCCAGTCTCTCCAAGTCCGGCGAGGGCGAGCAGAAGTGCTGGTGAAAGAGAGATATTGCGGACGTCGACGAAAGCTCCCTCGGCGGTCGTGTAGGTCGTGAAGTGCTGCTTTGTGGAGGTAAATACCCGGCGCTGGCTGCCAGGGGAGCTATAGAAGTCTTCGACCGTTCCGGCCTGGGTCGAGTGTCCCTGTTGGTCGTAGAGCTGGAAGCTGACAATGCGATGCCAGGGCTGCCGATAGGCCTCACGGACTTCGAGACGCTGTGCCCGCAGCATGTCGGCGGGCTTCCATGGTTGTTCCGCCAGGGCCCCCGTGACCGCGATTCCGCAGAGAGCGAAGATCAGCGTCCGCATCATGCCGAACATCATAGCCCCGGTGCGCCATGGTTGGTGGAATGGTTATCTACTTAGAAGCGGGAAAACGGTCCTTTTCGGAACCGAAAGCGGTCTCTTGCCCACCAGAGCGCCGTCAGGCCATAGTCTGTAGCTTTTCCGGAGATTACGCATGGAGCGTATGTTTTTTTCCGGATCTCATCCTGTGCCTCTCCCTCAAATAAGCCAGAGGCGGAAGCGATAACGGACGTGCGGTCGGCCTTCCCCTGTTCATTGATATGAACATCCAGCAGCACACCGCGTGTGCCGAGCGAACTGGAAGCAGATGCGGTTATTTCGGTTCCTCCGGAATCGCATGGGCTGATCTCAGATCGCTCCCCCGGATAGATCGCTTCCGAAGGCTTCCGGATGGTTCCGTTTTCGGGAAGTGATTCCAGCAAGACGGTCTCAAGCGAGACGAGGGAACTCCCCTCAGTCGCGATCAGGACACGAGAGGGAACATATTTCTGATTGAGTAGTAGCTGGGCATTAACCGCGGTCATGATGTGTTCCAGTGTCACAGCGCGCAGTATTCCATTTTGATCGAAGCAGAATGAGGGAACGCTTCTGCTGCTGAATGCGATGAATCCGGAATCGTCCCGCCTGTCGATCTGGTAGCAGCTGAAGTGAGTGTCAGGGAGAGCCGCAATAGCGAGAATGCGGTCCTTAGCTAGGAGCTGCGGCACAAGTTGAGGGGACATACCTTGTAAGCCGAAGCGAAGCATTCCAGGAAGGATCGCGTTCTTGCGATCCGTAAATGTTCCTTCCGGAAGCGTATAGATCGAAAACGATTCCTTGGCGGAGCTGTAGGTGCGTTTCTGGTGAAACGGAGAATAGACGGTATCTTCTACCGTGCCGGCGATCTCTTTCTTCTTATCTCCGGGAAAAAGAATGAAGTGAACGATGCGATGCCAGGGTCTTGAATAAGCAGTGACGAATGCATCTCGTTCGGCAGCGAGCAGGCTCTGTGGAGAGGGCTGAGTCCCGATCAGCGAGGCTGACGATAGCAGGAAAACGCCAAGGAGAACTCGCCTCAATCGAACCTCCATTCAGTCGACCCCAATTGAAGGGCTCGATCATCTCACTTGACGACAAGCAGGGCAATCATCAGGGCGATGGCGGCGAGCAGCAGCGCAAGCAGGATCCAGAACCAGCTCTGGAAGCTGTGCAGCTGATGCTCCAACTGATCGATCTGGCGGCTGCTGGCTTCCTGGTGGGAACGGAGTTCGGCGGAGAGATGCTCGATCCGCTGATTCAGGTCTTGGTGTGTCTCAAAGATCTGCTTGCTGAGCGAGACGTGAGAACGGGCAACCTGGCCAAGTTCGGCTTTGAGTGATTCCGTGGCCTCGTTGAGCGGAGTGAGGTCGAGTTCAGCGGGCGCGGCGGCGGGTGCAGCCAGACGAGAAGCGACCAGCGACTCAAGCAAGGGGATCAGCCGGAGGAGCTTGGGAAGGTGTTCCGTCAATTGGAGAAGAAGCTTGGGCCACATAGGTTTAGGGTGCCGGGTATCGCCGGGAATCGCAAGTCCTAACGCCGGTTGAGGCTGGCTACCAGCTTCGGCAGGATCGAATCCAGTTTCTTCTGACGGGTCCGGAAGTTGGAGGCCAGTTGCCGCCTAATCATGGCGGACGAGGCGACGGCCATAGGGGGAGTGAACTCGATGTCGTCAGTGACCCGGGTGCCGTGAATCGGAACTCCCGCTTCATTGGCGCGGGTCTCTTCGCTGACGCTGTGCGTGTGCCGCCAGTAACGGAAGGGACCGCGAAGCTGAACGTCTGTGAAGTGATGGTTCCACGCGAACTCAGTGATCTCGACCTCCCAGGGGACACGGAAGTTGATCAGCGGCAGCGGAACCAGGCAGGCTGACACCGTAAAGCGGCTTCCTGCACCCGCGGCGATGCTCTTCAGGCGCAGGGCGGGGTCTGGCGCTACCGGTCGTGAAGGTGGCGGAGCCAGCGCGGCTTCCTCGATCCGGACCTTGAAGAACTTCGGCATCAGCAGCGGCAGATTGTATGGATTCGCAAAAAAAGCGAAGACCAGCTCGACCGGGTAGGGGACCCACTGCTCGGTATGAAATGTGGCCGGCACGGCTTTCAGAGTACTCGAACGATTACCGACCGAAACAGTCGGAAATATTTCTCAATTAGGACTTGAAAGGTCGCCAATTGCGATATGCTGCCTATATCGGACTGAAAAAGTCGCTGATCTCCTTCAGAAAGCTTCTGAAGGGAGAAGGTGTGCCGCGAACGGTTGAGGGGCTGCTTCGGGGCGGAAGACAAGAGTGGAAGCGTGTGCAGGTGAGGGCCTCCGCGCTGACCTAAACCCTGGAGGATTGGCATGAAGAGGCCTTTGAATCGTTGGAAGCTTTGGCAGAAGCGTAGTGCGAAGGTGGTGGCAGTAACCCTTGCGGCGTATGGCGCCGGCGAGGGAGCGGTCGCCCAAGAAGGTCATGGGCATGATCATTCGCATCACGCGCCCATCTCGCAGGGCGTGGTGAAGTTCAATATCCCAGCCGGGCAGATGGATG
>NZ_JBFRCY010000448.1:0-5533 GCF_052113305.1 Terriglobus sp. YAF25 | reverse complement strand
CTGTTATCCCTGTAGCTTTTGCAGGATTGCATCAACGTCATAGACACAGCCACCCCACACGCCACCGCTGGCCTGCACCAGGGCCGCCCACAGGCGTGTATCTGCCGGCAGACCTGGATGCTGCGCAAGATCAGGCCGGGGCGAGCGAGCTGCGAGCCGCTTTGCTCCCTCTTCCGGGGTGAAGCGTTCGTCTCCTTCACCGATCAGGTTCACTGAGCCGTGAAGTTGCTTGCGATCGACCACGATCTCGATCGTGTCGCCGTCACGCAACTTGCCAACGGGGCCACCCGCCAGTGCCTCCGGCGATACATGGCCGATGCATGCGCCCGTCGATACACCGCTGAATCGCGCATCGGTGATCACGGCGACATGGCGGCAGTACGGCAGATTCTTGAGTGCTGAGGTGATCTGGTAGATCTCCTGCATGCCCGCTCCTTTGGGGCCGCTGCAAATCAACGCCATCACATCGCCTTCGCCAATGTTTCCCTGCTTGATGGCGGCTATCGCAGCTTCCTCCGTCAGGAAGACTCTCGCGGGACCTGTATGGCGATACACACCATCGGCATCGATCAACGCCGGATCGATCGAAGTGCTCTTGATCACGCTTCCATCCGGTGTGAGATTGCCTGATGGGAAACAGACAGTCGACGTGAGGCCGGCAGAACGTGCCCGATCCGGAGACATGATCACGTCGCCGGCATCGACTCCATCCAGATCGCGCAGGCGCTGCTTCAGAATGCGCCTGCGGTCGCTTTGTTCCCACCATTCCAGGTTTTCGCCAAGAGTGGTACCGCTTGCCGTCATCGCGCTGAGATCGAGCAGGCCGGCGTTCCGCAGCTGCAACATCACCTCTGGCACACCGCCCGCCAGAAAGACCTGAACCGTGGCGAAGTTTCTGGGGCCGTTGGGTAAAGCATCAACCAGTCGAGGAACGCTGCGGTTCGTATGCGTCCAGTCTTCAACGGTTGGGCGGCGAAGCCCCGCGGAGTAGGCAACGGCCGGAATATGCAGCAGCAGGTTGGTGGAACCGCCGATAGCAGCATGAACCACCATCGCGTTGCGGATGGCGGCGTCAGTCAGCACATCACGGGTTCCGATGCCAAGCGACGTCATCCGCATCATGGCTCGCGCGCTGCGTGTCGCGGCATCGAGCCAGATATCCTGCCCAGAAGGCGCAAGCGCTGTATGCGGCAGGCTGAGCCCCATCGCTTCAGCAACCGCCTGGGCGGTTGCGGCTGTACCGAGAAACTGGCAGCCACCTCCCGGCGAGGCACAGGCCCGGCAACCCATCTCCGCGGCGTATTCCAGCGTGATCTGGTGCTGGGAATAGCGTGCTCCAATCGTCTGTACCTTGCCAGCGTCCTCCCCGTCCTCGGGCAGAAGCGTGACGCCACCTGGAATCAGAACACTGGGATAGGTTCCAGAAGACGCCAGCGCCATCATCATCGCCGGTAGCCCCTTGTCGCAGGTAGCCACACCAAGCACACCACGACGCGTCGGCAACGACCGCATCAGCCGGCGTAGCACGACGGCCGCATCGTTCCGGTACGGCAGCGAATCCATCATGCCGTCGGTTCCCTGGGTCCGGCCATCGCAGGGATCGGTGCACGCACCGGCAAAGGGCGTAGCGTGGAGGTTCCTAAGCTCACGGGCGGCCTCTGTCACCAACAGGCCCACCTCCCAGTGACCGGTATGAAAGCCAAGCGCAATAGGAGTGCCGTCCGCCGCGCGCACACCGCCGTGCGTACTCAGGATCAGATATTCGGGGTCACTCAGCCGCCCAGGCTCCCATCCCATGCCGGCATTCTGGGACAGACCGAAGAGATTGCCCGAAGGCTGCCGCACCAGCATCTCTGGCGTAATCGGCAGCGCTCCCTCAGGACCGCGTGCGTGCGTCTTCACTGCCTGAAGCAGCGACACATCGCTGTTGAGAATCGTTTCTATCCCGATCGCTTCAGACATACAAACCGTAAGACATGCGTGGAGTGCCGATAAAGTTCGACCCACAAAGAAATGTACAGGAAACGGGTAGATTCTGGCGACCGGCGTTAAATCTCCTCCACCGGCAGGCATTCCATAGGCACGGTTCCATTGTTGTTTTCGTCACATATCTGGTTTGCTTTCAACTGACCCGATGTCTCAGTTTGGAAGGGTTGGGCATTGCAGACAAGAAGATGACATTCGGCCAACAATTCGGCGAACCCGCCGCTTCATACTGAAGTTCGACGCAACCCGCAATGAGTCTACCGATCGCCCAACATGGATTTGAAACAGCCGCACCGCTTCAGGATGGCCATCTGGTACACGGCCCGGAGTTGCACATCCGCCGCCGGTTCAATTGCATGGGCTTTGCCGTTGATCTCGCCACAAATCATCCTGAAGTGGAGATAGCAGCTGCCGAAAGCTGGAGCACGGCTCCTGCTCTCTTTGCCGACGATCCGATTCACATTGCGGTGACAGTCGTAGAGAACGGGGAAACCATCTGTCCTCCGGCTCCCGTCTTCCGCTCCCTCGGACATGTCGGCATGCATATTGCAGACTCGTCCAACGTGCTGTTGTCGGATATGGAGACGGGCGATTCGCAGATCTGCATCTCGACGGCGGCATTAACGTCTCGCCCGTATCTGCGTTATTTCTTCCTCGAAGCGGCTGCGCTCACGATGATCTCAACACGCTACTGCGTTCCAATTCATGCAGCCTGCGTTTCTGCACAAGAGCACGGAGTCCTGCTCTGCGGCGAGTCCGCGGCGGGAAAATCATCCTTTGCGTATGCCTGCGCTCGCTCCGGTTGGCGTTATACCTCCGACGACGCCTCCTATCTCCTGTTACGGCAATCTCCCTCTGCCATCGTCGGTAACTGCAACCAATTTCGTTTCCGTCCAGGAGCCCGTGAGCTCTTTCCGGAGCTTCGCCACTTCGAGATCACTCCACGGGCAGCAGGAAAGCCATCGATGGAGCTGCAGGTGGCAAAGCTCAAGGGCATCAAAACACAGCAGAGCGCCTCGGTGGCCCTGCTTGTCTTCCTTGACCGCGTCTCGTACGGTCCTCCGGCGATTCTTCCCCTTCAGTCCGGACATGCCCGTTCCTTTATCCGGCAACACTGGTCCAGCATGCGCGAACCTCAGCATGCTGCGGTAGATCGCCTGTTACGGGAGGCGCCGGTTATCCGGCTGACCTACAGCGGGTTCGGGGACGCCATCCATCATCTGGAGCAGTATCTGCACAGCCTGCATTGAGCCCAAATCACTTAGTCCCGTCTCCCCCTTGTCACAAGATTGTCACTTTGCTACCTTTTTGGCGGACGCGGGGCTTTTCAGAGTGACAATTAGCCCATGCTCCAGATGGGAACTCACGAATTGACTCAGCCCCCCGTTGTGATGCCGACCCGCACGCACATCCTGGTTGTCGAAGATGATCCTCGGATGCAAAAGGTCCTCCACAGGACCTTCCGTGAGCTTGGATATAGTGTGACGGTCTGTGGCGACGGCAAGACAGGCCTCGACGCATTCCACAGTATTCGGCCATCAGCCGTGATTCTGGATCTTGTTTTGCCCAATATCACCGGACGCGACCTTTGCAAGGCGATGAAGGCAGAGCGGCCGGAGACGCCAATCATCGTTGTCTCTGCCGCGAAGAGCTGCTGAACGAGGTCTGGGGTTACAATTCCTATCCAACGACGCGGACCGTTGACAATCAGCTTCTGAAACTTCGCCAGAAACTCGAAGTCAATTTTGCGGAGCCCCAACATTTTCAGACGGTCTACGGCGCAGGGTATAAATTCGTACCGTAGGTCTGAGATTGAAATGTTAACGAAAGACACGCCAGGCATTCGTACACGCTTCCTTCTGCTTGCCTCGCTGGTCCTCGTCATTGCAGGATCGACCTCCGCAAGTCTCCTGATTATCCGCGGCCGTCTTCAACAGCACGCCCAGGCAGCGTTTTCGGCTGACCTCTATCGCTCGGTCGAGCTCTTCCAGAAGCTGCAAACGCAAAAACTGGTAAATCTGCGCAGAGCCAATGCGCTGATTGCCGATCTTCCCAGCCTGAAAGCGCTGATGACAACCCGGCATCAGCAGACGGTGGCCGATGGCTCAGTCCCGTTCTGGAGAGTCAGCGGCAACGACCTGTTCGCACTTGCGGACCGGGACGGCAACATCCTGACCCTTAATACCCGCCAGCCCTCGGCACAACTTCTGCCTGCCCTGCAGGAGAAATTTTCAGATCCATCGCAACACCTTCTGCTTGCGGGTTCCGATCTTTACGAATACGCCACAACGCCGATCTACTTTGGCGACCAGGCGACGGGTACGCTTCTTGGCTACGTCATCAGCGGTTATGCGATCGACCACGAGCTTCTGCAAGATGTGGCCAGCAGCGCCGGCTCCGACGCCGCGGTCGTCCACGGCTCTCAGCTCATCGCCAGCAGCCTGCCGGATGCGCGAGTTACCAGAATCTCTGGAGAACTGCAAACCCTTATTGGAGCATCTGCTCCAGTTCTGGCGGTCCTGAACGGGGAACGTTATCTGGCAATCACAAAAGACTTCGACTCCAGCGAGAATGCCCCAATCCGGCTCGTCATGTTGAAGTCATTTGCGCAGACGGATGCCGCTGAAAAACAGATCAATCGTCTCGTGGCACTGGCGGGCGCCATTGCCCTCGCTGGTGGCACGATCCTGATGCTTCTGCTGTCGCGCATGGTTACGAGTCCCATTGAGCGCCTCACCTCGGGCGTCCGTGCCTTCGGCACCGGAAATGACACCTATGTTCTACCTTCCAATGGGACCCAGGAGGTCCGTTTTCTAAGCAAGACCTTTGCGCAGATGCGCGAGCAGATACAGACAACCAACTCCAAGCTATTGGAGGCTGAAAGACTGGCCACGATCGGCCGCATGGCTTCATCCATCTCCCATGACCTGAGACATTACCTTGCCGCCGTCTATGCGAACGCGGAATTTCTGGCATCCCCGAATCTATCGGAGGCAGAAAGAAACGAGCTGTATGAGGAGATCCGGCTCGCCGTCCAGGGCACTACAGAGATGCTGGATTCGCTGCTCATCTTCGGCCGCACCGGGAATGCGTTGTTACGAACCACCGCATCGGTGGAGGTCATTGCAGAACGCGCGCTTACTCTGGTCAGATCGCATCCTGATTCTGATGGTGTCGCAGTTACTTTTGTCAACAACGCTCCGGATACCACAGCAGCCGTGGATGGCCGCCAGATCGAACGGGCCCTGTATAACCTGTTGCTCAATGCCTGCCAGTCAGCAAGGCAGAGCGCTACAACGCGCAGTGTCTCACTGACGCTGACAGCAACTCCGCAAACCATCACTGCCAGCATTGTCGACTCCGGCCCCGGCGTTCCGGCAAGCATCCGCGATAATCTTTTTGCGCCATTCGTGAGCGAGGGGCGTCACAAAGGTACCGGCCTGGGACTTACCCTGGCATGGACCGTTGCGCGGGAACACGAGGGCGAGGTGCGACTGGTGGATGGGCGTGCCGGTTCAACGACATTCCTCTTTACCATCTCTCGCAC
>NZ_JBFRCY010000447.1:0-7487 GCF_052113305.1 Terriglobus sp. YAF25 | reverse complement strand
GTGCAATATCTACAGGAGCTGTTTATCGTCACTTTTCCCACGGTGGCGCAGTTCTGCCTGTTTGCTCTGCTGGTGCAGAGCCTGGTCAGCAACAAGTATCTCGGCCACGCCATCATCATCGCATTCGCCATCGTACCGAGCTTCATTCAGGGAGGGGGATGGGAAGATCGTCTCTATCTGTTCAACTTCACGACCTCCTATACATACTCCGACATGAACGGCTACGGCCACTTCAAGGCCGGTCTCTTCTGGTCCCTGG
Organism: Terriglobus sp. YAF25; assembly: GCF_052113305.1. Lineage (NCBI taxonomy): Bacteria > Pseudomonadati > Acidobacteriota > Terriglobia > Terriglobales > Acidobacteriaceae > Terriglobus > Terriglobus sp. YAF25. The sequence continues at coordinate 7,228 of NZ_JBFRCY010000447.1, read as the reverse complement.
CGTACTGGATCTTCTGGACGTTGTTACTGGTCGCAATTGCGATGATGGTTGGGCAGCGTGGTACAGATACCGCGTGGAAACAGAGATTGCAAAATGCGAAGCAGCGCAGGGGCCTTGCTCCATATGCCATTGTCTTTGCCGCGCTTACGGCGGCCAGTGGTGTCTGGTACTTCTACAACACGCATGTACTGAACTGGTATCACACGTCAAAGATGGACCGCCATCTTCAGGCTGAGTACGAGAAACAGTACAAGAAGTATCAGAAGCTGCCGCAACCAAAGATCGTAGCGGTGGATACGAAGGTCGATATCTTTCCCCAGACGCGTACGTTTGATGCGTGGGGGACATTCTGGCTGAAGAACAAGACGGATGCGCCGATTGGCGAGGTCCATCTGACCGACGGGGGGCAGAGCTTTTATGCGGCGAGTTTCGATCGCCTCAGTTCGCTCGCATTGGAAGACAAGAAGCTGGGCTATCGCATCTATAAACTTGCTCAGCCCCTGAAGCCGGGTGAGACGATGCGCATGTTTTTCCATGTGGGCTATGCCTCGCATGGTTTCCGCAATAACGGCGAGGTTGCACAGCTTGCCTATAACGGTACGTTCTTCGATTCAAGCTACATGCCAGGCATCGGTTACAACCGAGGGGCCGAGATTTCAAACCCGGTCTATCGCCGGGAGGAGAAGCTGGGGCCGTTTGAAGAGCTGGCTCCGCGCGGTGATGCCTACTACACCAACGTCAACTTGTTTACGCCTGACTCGGACTGGATCAAGTACCACACCATCGTGAGCACGAGCGGCGACCAGACGGCGATCTCGCCGGGATATCTGCAACGGAAGTGGACACAGGGGGGCCGTAACTATTTTGAGTACTCCATGGGAGACACGGAGACACTGGACTTTTATGACTACAACTCCGGTCGCTATGAGCTGAGGTCGGAGCCGTACAACGATGTGAATGTCGAGGTCTACTACGACAAGAAACATCCTTACGATGTGGACGATATGATCGCGGCATCGAAGGCCGGCCTGGATTACTACGGTAAGAGCTTCGGTCCGTTCCAGTTCAAGCAGTACCGCGTCATCGAGTTTCCCCGCTATCGCAACTTTGCGCAGTCGTTTCCAAATACGATTCCGTTCTCCGAGGGGATCGGATTTATCGGCCGGGTCGAGAAGCCAGATGATATCGACTTCACCTACTTCGTCACGGCGCATGAGCTTGGGCACCAGTGGTGGGCCCACCAGTTGATCGGCGCGCAGGTGAAGGGTTCGAACATGATGTCGGAGAGCCTGGCGGAGTACTCTGCGCTACGCGTCATGGAGAAAAAGTACGGCACGAAGAACATGCGTAAGTTCCTGCGTCATGAACTTGACGGCTACCTCCGTGGACGTGCCGGAGAGGTGCGGCATGAACCGCCTATCACCCTGGTGGAGAACGAGCCGTATGTCTGGTATCAGAAAGGCTCACTGGTCTTCTATGCGCTGAGCGACTACATCGGAGAAGACACGCTGAACTCCGCATTGAAGAGCCTGCTCGACAAGTGGAGGTTCAAAGGACCGCCTTATCCGGACACACGCGATCTGGTGGCGGCACTCCGCGAGAAGACTCCCGCCGACCTGCAGTATCTGGTGACCGATATGTTTGAAAAGATCACGCTTTACGACAACAAGGTCGAGAGAGCGACCGTGACCGAGACGCCCGATCACAAGTGGAAGGTGCACGTAGTAGTCAGCGCGAAGAAGATGTATGCCGACGGTGACGGCAAGGAAACGCCACAGCCGCTGCACGATCTGATCGAAGTCGGCGTGATGTCTGGAGTGAAAGATAAGGAAGAGCCGATCGAGGTGAAGAAGATCTGGCTAACACAGGAGAAGACCCCGGTGGACTTCGTCGTCGACAAGCGCCCGAACCGCGCAGGTATCGATCCATCTAGCAAACTGATAGACCGCAATCCGGAAGATAACCTGATGGACGTGGAGACGAAGTAGAGGCATCGCAAGCAYATGTTCTGGACTGTTAGCGTCCTCAGGCGCGAGAGGGCATTCTCTCTACGGCACCGTGCACTTGGACTGCGCGGTGCACACCACCGGCAACTGACAGAGCTTTCCTGTGAAGTGATCCAGCCGGTTGAGCTTGATCGCCCCTTGCAGGAAGCCGGTGTTGGTGCATGCAGCTCCCGCTGCCACATCACGGCAGGCGCGGGTAGTGTACTTGTCGACCAGAGCCATGTCTGGAGCACTCAGGGTTGTTTCGTAATCTTCGATGGAGTTCAACAGCTCCGCAGGCGCCATCAGATCAAGGCGCTTCACCGGGCACTGTTGTTGCAGCAGATCATGAAAGTTCTTCCAAGCCTGCCTGGGTGTTGCATCAGGTGCGGCCAGAGCGGTAGCGGTCAGCAGGAGGGGCAGGAGCTTCTTCATCACCGGGGACTTTATTCAATCATTCCATTCTTCAATGATCAATCTGCTCAGGCTGACTTCTTCTTCGCACCCTTCTTCGCCACGGCCTTGGTCTCTTTCACGATCTCCATGCCATGCTTCGCATCGGACGCGGTCGCCTTCGCCGCGGGCTTCTTGCGGCCTGCCGCTGCAGGGGCTGCTTCCTGCTTGTTGCCGTGAACCGAGGCGCGCAACGCATCCATCAGGTTGATGACCTTGGCCATCGGCCGGTGTTCCTCTTCGACCGGCAGCGGCTGGTGGTCGACCTTGGCCTGCACCATGGCGCGCAACGCCGCTTCATACTCATCGTGCCACTTGGACGGATCGAACTTCTGCGCCTTGCGCTTGATTAGTTCCTGGGCGAGGTCGAGCTGGTCCTTTTCGACGGTGACGTCTTTGATCTCGCTGAAGTATTCCTTCGCATCACGCAGCTCTTCCTGGTAACGCATGGTGTAGGCCATCAGACCCTTGAGCTCTTTGTCCGCAGGTGCGGCAATGGCGACCAGATGCTCGCGGCCACCGAAGGCGATCTTGCCGATGCCGGCCTTCTTCATGCCGCGCAACGCTTCGCGGATGGTGGCGAAGGCTTCTGTCTGCGCGGTGTTTTCCGGGGCCACGAAGTAAGGCTTCTCAAAGAAGGCGGGGTCCAGCTCTTCGAGCGCGATGAACTGTTCCAGCGCGATCGTATTGCGCGAGGGAATGCGGATATTGGCGATCTCCTCCGGCTCGATCTGAATGTATTCGCCTTTGCGGAACTCGTAGCCCTTCACGATGTCGGACTTCTCAACCGTGGAGGCCGGCGTCGACTCGTTTGCCTCAGAAGCGCTGACCTTCTGGTACTTCACCCGTTCGCCGGTGGAACGGCTGATCTGATGAAAACGGATCTCGGACTTGGATTCCGTAGCGACAAAGAGTTTGACAGCGAATGAGAATCGTGGAGGGGCTGAGTTCACAGTGAACCGGTTCTCGATCGTCAGCTTGAGAACGCTTGCGTCGCTCATGATTTGCTTGCGATGCTTTATGCTGCAAACCCTCCTCTTGCCCCTGCCGACCACACGGCGTATTCACCCAACCATCATTAGGGCGTATGTCCCACCGGCCGGCACAATGCGCTGCATAGAATGCAGATGTGCTTATGCCGCTGCATGAGCCGCGATCTTTCTTTCGGAGATGTGTGGATGCTGGTCTCTCGTGCCGGACGTCTGGTTCTGCTCGTTGTCATGCTGTTGGCTGTAAGTCACGTCTGGCCGCAGGCCTCGACGAACCTCGCGAAAGAAGGCTGGTATGCCGATCCTGAGATTCGTATTTTTGCCGGGCAGTACTGGATCTATCCCACATCTTCAGATCCCAATCTGAAGCCGCGTGATGAGGCGAGCTTTAACTCGCAACAACAGAAGCTGCGGAAGGGACCGGTGGTGCACCCACAGTATCGTGCGCAGACTTCGCTGGATGCCTTCTCGTCGCCCGACCTGGTGCATTGGACGAAGCACACCGGTGTGCTGGATGCCCAGAATATTCCGTGGGCGGCTTATTCCATCTGGGCGCCGACCGCAATTCATCTGGATGGAAAGTACTATCTGTTCTTCGCCGCGAACGACATTCAGAAGGATGGCCGCGGAACTCCGGGCGGCATTGGTGTTGCCGTCAGCAATCACCCGGAGGGGCCGTTTGTCGATTTGCTTGGGAAGCCGCTGATCGGTGAGTTCCAGAATGGCGCACAGCCGATCGATCCGTTTGTCTACCAGGACGACGATGGATCGGTGTACCTGTACTACGGCGGGCAGGGCCATTGCAATGTGGCGCGTCTCTCGCGTGATCTCAAGCGTGTGATTCCGATGAAGGATGGAACGATGTTTAAGGAGATTACGCCGGAGCACTACGTCGAGGGACCGTTCGTGATCAAGCGCAACGGCGAGTATTACTTCATGTGGTCTGAGGGCGACTGGGGCAACTCCACCTACGGCGTCGCGTATGCAAAGAGCAAAAGTCCTACGGGACCATTCGAGCGCGCGGGCAAGATTCTGCAGACCGATCCGAAGATCGCGACTGGACCGGGGCATCACTCGGTGCTGCAGCTCCCGGGGAAGGACGAGTGGTTCATCGTCTATCACCGGCATCCGCTGGGTACGACTGACGCCAATCAGCGCGTGATGGCGATCGATGCGATGCATTTCGATGCGGAGGGGAACATCGTTCCGGTGCAGATGACGGTCGAGGGCGTAAGTGAAGTCCCGCTCAAACATGTAATGAAGTAATCTTCGCGGGATTGTGTCGATCTCTTCGAGCTAGAGCATTTCTCCTGTCGGTGTAGTGTAGGGATTCGTTATCTATGGGCGTTTTCCATAATGAAAACGCCGCTGCACTCCACTTCCGGGCTACCCAGCAACAGGAGAAATGCTCTAGCCCATGCACCGGGTGCCCCATGTCCCCTTAGGGACGTGGGCCCGGCTCTCCTGTCCCAGGCGGGTCAATTCTTACTGCACACTGAAGAATGAGTTTCACGAAACTTCGGCGGATCTTCGTTTCTATATGACGAGAATTCTGTTTGCCAGAATCGGAGAATCGATGATTGGGAGAAAGAAAGGCCGGGCCCATGTCCCCGAGGGACACCACCCCAACGAACAAGTTCGTTGGGGACCCCGGACATGGGGCACCGGTGCATGGGCTCCATCGACCTTTCGGCACATCAGGTAGAAACAGAAGAGGCGGCCATCAGGCCGCCTCTCTCTTGCTTGCATCAGAAGTTGTTTAGACCGAAGCTGCTTCGCTGGCCTTCACATTCACCGGCGTGAGCCAGTTGTAGCGATCGGGCTGCAGGCCGTTGACCAGCGCGAAGAACTCGTCGTGAATGGCGGTGGTGATGGGGCCCATCTTGCCGTCGGCGATCATGATCTGGTCGACTGAGCGCAGGTGGGTGACTTCAGCAGCTGTGCCGGTGAAGAAGGCCTCATCTGCGATATAGATCAGCTCGCGGGGCAGCGACTGTTCCACCACCGGAATGCCCAGGTGCTTGGCAATCGTCATGATGGAGTCGCGGGTGATGCCCGACAGCACCGAGTTCGCTAGCGGCGAGGTGTAGATGACGCCGTTGCGGATGAGGAAGAGGTTCTCGCCCGAGCCCTCGGAGAGGTAGCCGTTGCGGTCCAGCGCGATGCCTTCCACGTAGCCGTTGGCCTTGGCCTCCATGTTGATGAGCTGCGAGTTCATGTAGTTGGCGCCGGCCTTGGCCAGCGATGGCATCGTGTTGGGCGCCAGGCGCGACCAGGAGGAGATACAGACATCGGCGCCTTCGCTGGCGGTGATGTACTTGCCCCAGGGGAAATTGGCGATATAGATCTCGACCGGCGACTTGGTGGGGTTGACGCCAATCTCGCCGTAGCCGCGGAAGGCGATCGGACGGATGTAGCAGGGAGCAACGCCGTTGGCCTCTACGACATCAACAACAGCGGCGCATAGCTGGTCGACAGTGTAGGGCAGCGGCATGCGATAGATCTTGGCCGAGTCGATCAGGCGCTGCATGTGCTCCGGCAGGCGGAAGACGCCGGCGGAGCTGCCCTGGGTGTAGGCGCGGATCCCCTCGAATACGGAAGAGCCATAGTGCACCACGTGAGACATGACGTGGATGGTGGCTTTCTCCCAGGGGATGAGCTGTCCGTTGTGCCAGATGTTCTGGGTGGGCGTAATTGGCATGGTACGTCGCTCCAAGCCTCGCGGTTGCGAGGTAAGGGTTAGATTATAGCCCGCAAAAGTGGCGTTTTTCGCGCGTTTTCCCGTTTCGTCCGGGATTCAATACAATCTCCGCACGGAGCCGGCAGGTATGGAGACGGTCATGAAAAAGCAACTGACACGATGGCTGGTAGTGATAGCGATGGCGGCGGCAGCCCGGTGCGAGGCGACGCAAATCCAACTTCCGGTGTGCAAGAACGCCTTCACGGAGCCGGATGAGCAGAAGCAGGGAGAGCAGGTCGCGGCGAAGGTCTACGACGCAATGCCGGTTCTGAAGGATTCCGACCCGGTCGCGGTCTACGTACGCCAATTAGGAGAGAAGCTGGTGAACTACGCTCCCGGATACCCCTGGAGGTACAACTTCCACGTCGTCGCCAGCGATGAGATCAATGCGTTTGCGTTGCCTGGAGGTTCGGTCTTTGTGAACCTGGCGACGATTCAGGCCGCCGAGAGCGAGGCGCAGCTGGCGGGCGTGATGGGCCATGAACTCTCCCATGTGGTCATGCGCCACTCCACCTGCAACATCACCAAGCAGCAGAAGCGGAGCATCTGGTACGGCCTGGGGCAGATCGCCGCGGCGGCAACCATTGGAGGTTCTCTCGGAGATCTGGCTGCGCAGGGGATTGGCACGGCGGCGGGGCTGGACTTCCTGCGCATGGGGCGCGATGCCGAAAAGCAGGCTGACCTGATGGGCACGCATATTCTGTACGACGCGGGATACGATCCGCGCGGCATGCCGCAGTTCTTTGAGATTATCCAGGCGAAGTATGGCGAGGGCGGGGCTCAGTTTCTGAGCGATCACCCCAATCCCGGCAACCGGACCGAGTATGTGAGCGCTGAGATTGCGACTCTTCCGCCCCGGGATAAGCAGGTGCGTACCACCGATGCGTTCCGCAGGATGCACGACATCGCCATGAAGGAGAGGGCATTGAAGGCGGAAGAGGTGAAGGCGGGCGCCTGGAAGAAATCAGGGGAGTACGAGAAGGCGCCCAAAATGGACTAATGTCGCGGGCGAATTCTGCCGCCGGTATTTTCAGCATACAAAGGTTGCACCATAAGCGGTG
>NZ_JBFRCY010000446.1:0-3868 GCF_052113305.1 Terriglobus sp. YAF25 | reverse complement strand
CCGCACACCCCTTTCGGGATACCCAGCGACAGGGAAAATGCGCTCTAAACGGATTCTTTAGAAGGACCTGCCAGAAAAGGGGCGCTCCCGGAAGGGAAGCGCCCCTTTTGGCGCTTGAGTAAAAGTTTTCGGATTCCCCGATTACGGATTGACATTCGGTGCGTATTAAAAAATACCTACTAGTAGGTATTTTCTTTGAATGAGGTATTTCCCCTTATGTTCTGGCGCTCCGGAGCTTCTTTGTTTGTCCTGATACAGGCAATTCTTTTTCTTCCGCATCAGGCCTTCGCGTCTGCTGCCATTCAGCCGCAACGGCCTGTTATATCGTCCCCTAAGCCATCGTCCGAAGACTCATGGACGATCTCACACGCACTGCACGCATACGGTCTGCCCGAGGTGAAGGCGAAACAGAAGGGAACGCTCGTCCTGGACAGCCAGAACATCACCTTTACCGGCAAGGTTGTCTATCGCATTCCGCGCGCTTCGGTGATTGCCATCAGCGATGGCTCGGAACGTGTGGAGATGTGGGGCATAAAGGGGCGCCTGTTGCGGATGGCGATTCCCAATGGCGGCGGGCTGGCGGCCGCCGGATTCATGCATCACAAAGAAAGCTCACTGACCGTCGAGTTCCGCGACTCACGCGGCGGATACCACGCGGCCGTCTTTGTCGTGCCGCCGGCCGACGCCACGCTGGCAATGGCCACCTTCGCTCCGCGCACAGACGACGCAGCATCCGCAACGGAGCCCGTGGACATCACCGCGCCTGTTGCCAATGTATGCGACGGCGCCTCTGTAAAGCCGGGCAGCGTTCTAGTTGCTGCTCCTGCCTGGGAGCAGGTGGAGGTGCCGGCGTCCTATCGCGCGCTTGTGTATGAACACCTGGTGGATCGTATGCGGCGCGTGCAGGGCGTAAGTCAGATCTATCGCGAAGGAGAACCGGGAGCGCAGCGCGGCTGCCCGCAATCGATGGTGCGCATCGCAATTGCCGGTTTCAGGCCGGGAAACCAGGTCAAACGGGCGATGATGGGCCCGGCAGGATTCTTCGCTGGGACAACGCAGATGACCTTTCATGTCACGATGAGCGATCAGGCAGGAGCGTGGCAGGTGAATGACGATGTGAAGGCAACCGTGCGCGGCGAGTCTGAGAGCAAGAACATTGCCGACAGCGTGGCCAAAAATATTGCCAAGCGCTATGCGGCGGAGCGCACGAAGTTCGAGAAGAGCCAGATCGTATTTAGCCCAGCCGGGAAAGCCGGTTCGCACACCCAGCTATCGGCGGCACAGCGCCGCTGAGCATTTTCCCTGTAGGTGTAGWGTAGGGWTTCTGCATCTATGGGCGTTTTCCGCAATGAAAACGCCGCTGYACGTCCYTCACGGGATACCCAGYAACAGGKRAAATGCTCTAACAGCAAGAGAGAATCGCCGCTTCTTCCAGGGAGGCCACCCTGGCGGCGAAGAACGGCTAGAGCATTTTCCCTGTGGGTGTAATGTAGGGATTCTGCATGTTATGGGCGTTTTCCGCAATGAAAACGCCACAGCACGCCCCTTCCGGGATAACCAGCAACAGGGAAAACGCTCTAGCATAGATGACGATGACGGCAGTTAAACCGAATAAACACGAACAAAGAACGAAAGAGACACGCGAGCTGCTACTACGCTCTGCCGAGACCATCTTTGCCCGCGACGGTTATGAGGCAGCTGATCTTTCAGAGATCGCAGCCTTGGCGGGGCGCACCAAGGGCGCGATCTACGCTCACTTCAAGAGTAAGGAAGATATCTTCCTTGCTTTGTGGGAACACCATGCGTTGCGCTATCGCACTCAGATGGAAGAGCGGCTCGCCCACTCCACCGGCGTTGAACAAAACCGCGAGACACTGCGACAGTTCTATCTCGGCTTATTGAAAGACCGAGTCTGGGGCCAACTCATGCTGGAGTTCAAGCTCTTCTCACTGCGTCATCCGGAGGCAAAAGAGAGACTGCGGCAGCGGCTGGCAAATCTGCATCCTGGCAGCCGTGAGCAGCAACTGTCCTCAATCCTGGGCTCGGCAGGAAGAAAGAAAGATGCGATCAGCAGAGCATCTGCCGTCATGATGATTCAGCCGATAGTCTCAGCGCTCATTGTCGAATCGAGCCTTGACCAGTCCTTTCTTACGGAAGAGATTCTGACGAAGGCTGTCGATCGAATCTTTGAGGCGTTACTGCCGCCGGGGGCGTAGTGCGATCCTCTTGAAACCGGGTGGGAGCCGAGGGCTTCAGCTCACGATTTATAAACCAACCACGGATGTGCGTTAAGCCCGCTAACAAAAGCGCTGAAGGCGCGCTCTATATCAGCCTGGGGCAACGCCCCAGGTCTCGGATAGTTAAAGAGTCTGAGGGCTGAAGGCCCGATCTATAATCCTCATGCCAAATGGCTGAAGGAGCCCTCTGGGAAAGGTAAACCGTGGACTAAAGTCCACCGCCGTTCGCGCATTGGCGCGAATCTGCCTTAGCTGCAGAGTTATAGAGCGGGCCTTCAGCCCTTTAACATCGTGTGGGCGTTGAGACCTGGGGCGTTGCCCCAGGCTGATATAGAGCGCGCCTTCAGCGCTTATAGTGCCTGCCCGGAAGCCCGTCGAACACCCAGCCAGCAAAGCTGACCGGGTAACCCCGTCGCAAGGCATTCACACCTTCAGTGCGAAACGGTTGTGCAAAGTACTACTGAAACATCCGCAGATCAATACCGTCGGCCATCATCTGGTACCCGGTATCACCGGGATGCAGATGATCGCCGCTGTCGGCCTTCTTCGAGAACTTCGAAGGCGCCGCCGAATCGCGGACGATCTTATCGAAGTCGATGACACCATCGAAGACCTTGCTGGTGCGGATCCATTCGTTGACCGTCTGGCGGTCTTTCTCGCCTTCGGCATTGAAATACGCTGCGCCTTCGTACGGCGTGAGCGTAGCTCCGTAAACCTTGATCTGTTTGGCGTGGGCGCGATCGACCAGCGTCTTCAGGCCGTCGATGATCTGCTGTGTCGTCACGGCCTCTTCGCCCGGCTGGGTGCCGGGGCGCGCGAAGTACGTACGGCCGATATCGTTGATGCTCTCCAGGATCACGAGGTACTTCACTCCTGGTGCGGAGAGAACGTCGCGGTCGAAGCGGTCGAGCGCTTTAGGACCTGCGGCGTCGTGCAGAATGCGATTTCCGCTGATGCCCTCATTGACGATGCTGAGGTATTGCGTCTTCTTATTCGTCGTTAACCGCGCCGCCAGAAGATCGGGCCAGCGGTGATTGCTGTTCAACGACATACGCGCGCCGTCGGTGATGGAATCGCCGAAGGTGACAATCGCGGCGGACCGCTTGCTGGTCGCGGGCACCAGGAGGTTCTTGAGGAAGATCCAGTTACGGATCTCCTTCGGCTCAGGAAGATCGACGACTGTGCCCTGGTCTCCAGGGACCAGATACGCGCTCTGGTTCGCCAGCGGATGCTCGGTCAAGATCGTAATCGTCTGGGCCGGTACCTGCAGGCTGATGGAGAGATCCGAGAAGATGGGCAGGTTGATCTTGATGCTGTCGCTGGTGACGAACTGGCCGGGTGCCATGGTGATGCTGGGCGAGCCGGAGAAGGTGACGGGATGCGCCGAGCCGTCGACGATGGTATCGCCGCTTGCGAAGAAGCCCACCGATGCTGCGGAGATGGTCAACGGCTCTGTGCCGAACTCATTGGTTAAGGAGAGACGCAACGTCTCACCGCCCTGGCTGATGTGAACCGTCTGACGGATCGTCATCGGAGCGGAGCCCAGCGCGGTTTCATTCTTCACGGAGACAGGAGAGGCCGCCCAGGTGCCGATCCAGCGGTCTTCAGCTTGTGCCACACCTGCGGTGCAC
>NZ_JBFRCY010000445.1:0-3871 GCF_052113305.1 Terriglobus sp. YAF25 | reverse complement strand
TCGCCAAACTGCACGGTCAACAACAGTGCAAATAGCTATGGAATACTCTCTGGTTTCAGTTCGAATGTGGGCTATGACCTGACGACTGGCTTGGGATCGGTGAACGCCGCCAACCTAGCGAATAACTGGTCTTCTGTGAGCTATAACTCGACCAGCACGACGCTATCGTTATCTCCATCTCCGACCAACATTACGCATGGAACACCTGTGACTGCCAATGTAACCGTTACCTCGGGCACTGGTACACCAACGGGTGATGTCACGATCAACGCCGCCACAACGAATGGCTCTGTGGGGGGCGGCACGCTGAGCGGAGGAAGCTATTCCGGAACCTTCAATAACTTCCCGGGCAGTAGCGGCACTACCTATCAGGTAAGGGCGCATTACGGTGGCGACGCAACTCACGCTGCGTCTGACTCCAATGCTGTCACGATAACTGTCTCTTCGGAGAACAGCAAGACGACATTACAGACACTGTTCTATAACCCGGCCAACGGGACCGTGGGAACGGCATCGAGCGTCTTCTACGGACAGTATCTGGCACTGATCAAGTTCGCGGTAGCAGGGGCAAGTTGCTCGTCGACGACTCCTTGCGATGGCGTGCCGACTGGGACGGTCGCTGTAAAAAACAATGGCGCCGCTTACGGTTCCGGGAACTATGGTCTCAATAGCGAAGGCGTTGCGGAGATTCAGACGGTTGACCTTCTCCCCGCTACGTATAGCTTCAGTGGAACGTATAGCGGTGATGCTAGCTTCAACGCCAGCACGTCAGGGACAAGTGGTTTTACTGTTACGAAGGCGCCAACAACTACCACCTTTACTTCCTCAGCAACAACACTGGCTTCAGGGCAGTCTGCGACGCTGACCGTCAATGTACCGACGCAGAGTTACGGCAGCATCCTGCAGACTGGAACGATCAGCATTCTGAATGGCAGCACGGTGCTTGCTACGGCCCCTGTTAAGGGGGCTTCATCCTCCACGACGGGCCTTAACTCGGCGACAGCGACATATACGCTGAATGCCAGTCAACTAAACGCAGGATCGAATTCGATCACGGTGCAATATTCCGGTGACGGAAACTATCTGGGCTCCACGTCAGCAGCTACCACGATCACGCTCGCAACCGGAGGGACGTCCAGCTTCAGCCTGAGTGCATCGCCGGCTGGTCTCACTGTGTCGCGCGGCAGCTCGGGTACTTCAACTATCTCTGTAGCCGCGGTGAATGGATTCAGTTCTTCCGTCGGCTTGTCGTGGAGCATCTCCGGCTCACCGACGGGCGCTGGCTGCACGCTCTCGCCGTCTTCCGTAACGCCAGGAACGACGTCGACACTGACGATTACCACCGTTCGCGGCTCCTCACAGACCGGTGTCTTTTCCCAGTGGCGGCCAGTCGCGTTCAGCGGCGTAACTATTGCCGGGCTGATCCTGGTTATGATTCCGCGCCGCCGGCGCTTTGCTCCGCTACTTGGGGTGTTACTGTTGCTTGGAGTAGCCGGAGTTATCAGCGGTTGCGGTGGCGGTAGTAGTGGCTCTTCGAGCACGCCTGGAACGCCGACTGGTAGCTACACCGTGACGGTGACAGGAACCAGCGGATCGATCACGCAAACGACCTCTGTTTCACTGACCGTGAACTAAGTCTTCTTTGTCTGACGGGTCCGTCTTTTTGCAGGCTGAGGTGCGGTTGCCTCAGCCTGCGACATTTGAGGCGCGACACCTTGTGATGCGACACCTTGAGGTGCAACACCTTCGATCTGTTGCATCAGATATGCCTGGGCATCGAATGGCTTGTCTGTTCGCGCTGGACGTACGTAATGCCCATCCGGGGTGAGCAGTCTCGCTTTCGCCTCATCGCGCAGATAGCTGCCGAGGAGGTCTTCCCGTAAGCGAAGCAATAACTGCTGGTCGTAGATGGGGAAGACGACTTCGCAGCGGTCGTAGAGATTGCGGGGCATCCAGTCCGCGCTGCCGCAGTACGCCTCATCCGCGCCGTCGTTCAGGAACCAGAAGATGCGGCTATGTTCGAGGAAGCGGCCCACGATCGAACGCACGCGGATATGATCGCTGAGGCCCGGTACACCTGGTCGTAGAGCGCACATGCCGCGGATAATCAGGTCGATCTCCACTCCTGCTTGGCTGGCGCGATACATGGCTTCGATCAGGCGCCGATCGATAAGGCCGTTCATCTTGGCAATCAGATGTGCCGGTTTGCCTGCTTTAGCGTGCTGGATCTCGCGGTCGATCAGCTTTTCAAGATCGTCAACGAGTGTGAGTGGCGCCACCATCAGAGGGCGATAGAGCTCGCCTTCCGCTTCGGCGGTCAGATAATTGAAGACCGTATGGACCGCATGCGTGATCTCGGGATTCGCGGTCAGCAGGCTGATATCGGTATAGAAGCGGGCGGTGACCGGGTTGTAATTGCCGGTGCCCAGATGGGCATAGCGGCGCATCACACCGTCTGGATCACGGCGAATCATCAGGGCAAGCTTGCAGTGAGTCTTCAAGCCGAAGATGCCGTGGAAGACCTGTACGCCGGCGTCCTCCAGAGTGCGAGCCCAGCGGATATTGGAGGCCTCGTCAAACCGGGCCATTAGCTCTACGACAACGGTAACGTCTTTTTGCTGCGACGCATCGACCAGTGCCGCAAACATCGGTGAGTCCGCACTGGTGCGATAGAGCGTCTGTTTCATGCTCACGACGGCAGGATCGGCTGCGGCAGCTTCAATGAACTCCTCGACGACGCTATAGCTATCGAAAGGATGATGCAGCATGATGTCTCGCGTGCGCAGCTCATCCCACAGATCGGTTGATTTCCGGTCGAGCCGGTACTCGCGGCCATGGAAAGGCGGATACTTCAACGAATCCTTGTCGACACCCGAGTAGAGATTCATCAAGCGGGAGAGATTTACCGGCCCTTCGGTTTTGAAGACCTGCCATTCATCCAGTTCGAAGTTGGCACGCAGGCGTTCGACGATGTCGGGGTCTGCACCTTCGCTCACTTCCAGACGAACGGCATCGCCTTTGCGGCGATTATGCAGTTCGCTGCGGACGCTCTCCAGCAGAGAGCGCGTCTCTTCTTCCTGGAGATAAAGGTTCGAGTTACGGGTGACTCGAAATGCCGTCTTTGCGAGAACCTCATAGCCGCGGAAGAGGCGTTCAGCCTGCGCCTCGATCAGGTCATGAAGAAAGATGAACTCGGTGCATCCACTGGTGCACGGCAGCTTGACGAAGCGAGGCAACGACCGGGGAACCGTAATCACACCCAGAATCGGTGCAGCGGCAGCAGCTCCCTTGCGCTTACGCCGAAGAAGCAGCGCGATGCAGAGTGCTTTATTCAGGACTCGCGGGAAGGGATGCGCCGGGTCGATGGTGACCGGTGTCAGAAGAGGATCAACTTCATCGTTGTAGTACTGTTCTGCGTATTCGAGAGCCACCGCATCCAGTTCGCTCCACTCAAGAACCCGGACACCTGCGTTGAGCAAGGCAGGCAGGAGCTGGTCATTCCAGCAACGGTACTGGTCGCAGACAAAGGAATGCATCAGGCGATTGAGCTCTTCGAGGCGCTGCTGCTCGCTCATCCCGTCATCTGCTTCAGCCTGCGGGGTGACGTATCCATCTTCCAGACGCTGTAGTACGCCGGCGACTCGAATTTCGACAAACTCATCGAGATTGCTTGCCGTAATGGCGAGGAACTTGACACGCTCCAGCAATGGATTGCGCTCGTCCTGCGCTTCTTCCAGCACGCGCCAGTTAAAGCGAAGCCAGCTTTCGTCGCGATTGAAGAAACGGTGAGGTACTGGCGCCGGGTTCGTTCGACGTGGCATAGGAAGTATCAGCCTATCAGCAGCTTTGATACGGCGTGATAAATCTCAGG
>NZ_JBFRCY010000444.1:0-6162 GCF_052113305.1 Terriglobus sp. YAF25 | reverse complement strand
TGGGTGGATGGGCGATGACTGGTTCCACAATGGAGCTTTCCGTCAGCAGAACCTGCCTTACATCTACGAGCAGGAAGGCTCGCGCTCGAACGATTACAAGTGGTGGTCCGACGCTTTCGATGAGTACGACTTCTGGATGAAGGCAGGCTCGGCCGGAGAGATGGGCAAGCGTCATGGAGCAGAGCAGGTCGGCTTCTGGCGGAATATCCTGGCGCATCCGGCGTATGACGAGTGGTGGCAACAGCAGGCTGTCGACAAACTGCTGGCGAAGGAGCCGCTGGCGGTTCCCATGATGGTGGTGCACAGCCTGTGGGACCAGGAAGATATCTATGGCGGCATTGCGGTGTACAAGGCCCTATCGGCGCAGCCCGCGAACAAGGGCAAGCTCTTCCTGGTGATGGGGCCCTGGCATCACGGACAAGAGATTGAGGAGTCCAGCAACATGGCCGCGATCCGCTGGGGCAGCGCGACCGGCACCTACTTCATGCGCAAGGTGCTGCTGCCGTTCCTCGATCACTATCTGAAAGACAACGCTCCGGCGATGGACGTAGCGCCAGTAACCGCCTTTGAGACCGGCACCAATGAGTGGCGCAAGCTGAAGAGTTGGCCGGTGGGATGCGAAGGCACCTGCTCGATCGAAAAGAAAGATCTGTTTCTCGGCAAAGGACTGGCAGCGACCTGGAATACGCCGGCGAATAAGACAGGTGAGTTTGAGGAGTACGTCTCCGATCCGGCGAAGCCAGTGCCGTTCCGTGCACGTCCCAATCAGCCCATTGGATATACGCCGCCGCTGACCTGGGTGAACTGGCTGGTGGACGATCAGCGTGAGGCCTCGGGCAGGCCGGATGTACTGAGCTACGTCAGTCAGCCCCTGACCGAGCCATTGAAGATCAGCGGCCAGCCGCTGGTGAAGCTGTTGGCTTCGACATCGGGTACGGATTCCGACTGGGTGGTGAAGCTGATCGATGTGTATCCGGATGAGGTGGCAGATCAGCCGGAGCTGGGTGGATATCAGCTTGCGGTCTCGATGGATATCTTCCGCGGCCGCTATCGCGAGAGCTTCGCCACCGCCAAGCCGATTGAGGCGAACAAACCGCTTGAGTATCGCTGGGAGCTGCCGACGGCGAATCATGTCTTCCTGCCGGGTCACCGCCTTATGGTGCAGGTGCAGTCGAGTTGGTTCCCGCTGTATGACCGCAATCCGCAGAAGTTTGTGCCCAATATCTTCTGGGCGAAGCCTGAGGACTATGTGAGGGCAACGCAGCGGATCTATGCAGGGAGCGCGGTGGAATTGCCGGTAGTGAAGTAGGGACGCGGTTGAATGGTTGAATTGTTGAATGGTTGAATCGTGCGGTATGGGCGAGGCGTAGACATTTACCTCGCCTTTGGATCGATAATTCTTGGCTATCGCTGAGAGCCAGAGACGCCCTAGACTGGTTGCATGCCGAGACGGTCCACCACGCATCACCAACAAAAGGGAAAGAAAGACTCGGTACGCCGGAAGGCTTACCTGCTCATCCAGAAGAAGATTGGTAACGGTCAGTTGAAGGCGGGTGAGTTGATCTCAGAGGTTGCTCTGGCCAAGGAGCTCGGCAGCAGCCGCACGCCTGTCCGTGAGGCTGCCGGACAACTACTGGCGGAGGGCATGCTGGAGCTGAGTCCTGGCGGCGGCATTGTGGTCACGCGGCTGACGCGGCAAGGGATTACGGAGCTGTATGAGTTGCGTGAAGCACTTGAGGTCTTCGCCGTAGGCCGTGCGGCGCAGAACGGGGTTCGCCCGACCGACGTTGCCCGTCTGAAAGAGCTGTTGGACGAGACGCAGGCGCTGCTGAAAGAGCTGAAGTCTTCCGGTCAGAAAGAGCTGGATGAGGACCAGATGCGCCGGTTTGCCGTCAGCGATCTGGGTTTCCATACGCTGCTGCTGCGGCTGGCGGCCAATGAACGCCTATTGAAGGTCGTGAATGAGACGCGGCTGATGATCCGCATCTTCGGGATTCAGCGCAGCGGCCATCGCCGGGAAGAACTGGAGCGGATTCACCGTCACCACAAAGAGATTCTGCAGGCCGTGATCGATGGCGAGCCGGAAGCGGCGCGCAGTTTGCTGTCGCAGCATATCCAGGCGAGCGCCCAGGAGAGGCTGGAAGAGTTCGACTACTGGGAGCGGGAACAGCACCTGGCGAGTTTGGGAGGGTGAGCCCATCCACTGGGTGTCCCAGGTCCCTTGGGGACCTGGGTATTCGAGCGAAGCTCGAACCGTCTTTTTGTTTGTCATTTCGTAGCGACCAAAGGTCGCGGAGAAATCTGCTTCTCTACCGGACTCACAACGGAGAAATAGAACGGTCGCGCGTAGCGCGATACCCCACGTCCCAGAAACGGGACATAGGAAGCCGGTTTATGGGTTGTTAGAACTCTGTGGCCTCCCCGCCCACCCTAGCGTTGCGACGGTTCACCCCAACGAACAAAGTTTGTTGGGGACCCCGAGGGTGGGGCACCCGGGTAGAGAAGAAGGACAGCGATCTGTTTTCTCTCTATTTGTCGACAAATAGTTGACATTACCTCTATCATGCCCACATGGCAAAACTGGTGACCGGGGTCTATGCGGCGGTGCTTACGCCGCGCGATGCAGCAGGGAAGATTGACGCAGGGCAGCTTCGAGGATGGATCGAGTTTCTTCTAGGCAAAGGCGTCAAGGGTTTTGCCATCAATGGCGCGACCGGCGAGTTTCCGCTGGTGACCGAGGCGGAGTTCTCGGAGCTGATGGAGATCGTGGCCGGTACCGTCGCGGGCCGGGGAAGCTTTCTTGCTGGTGTGGGGGCCGCTGGAAGCTCTGACGCCATTCGCTTGGGAAAGATTGCCCGTGAAGCCGGTGCGAAGGCTTTGCTGCTGCCCATGCCGTACTTCTTTCCCTACAGCCAGGGAGACCTGACTGCCTTCTGCCGCGAGGTAGCCGAGAACGTGGAGACACCGATACTGCTCTACAACCTGCCGCAGTTCACCTCCGGTCTGCAGCCGGAGGTGTCGCTGGCGCTCATCGAGCAGTGCAGCAACATCATCGGCATCAAGGACTCAAGTGGTTCTCTGGATACGGTCTCGCTRCTGAGCAAGCGCGCGTCGAATGCATGCCGCATTATCGGCAACGACGGTGCTCTGGCGCCGGCCTTGAAGAGCAAGGTGGCCGATGGAGTGGTCTCTGGCGTATCGTGCGTGTTGCCGGAGCTGATCACAGCTCTCTTTTCCTCCGGTGTGGAGGAGACGCGCGGCGTGGACCTGGATGCGCTCAACGGCAGGCTGCATATGTTCATCCAGCAGCTTGACCGGATGCCGACGCCGTGGGGGCTGAAGGTCTTCGGAGAAGCACGCGGCCTGGCGCAGGCGACCTTCCCCTTTGCTCTCAGCGATGAGCGCAAACAACAGATGCAGGAGATGCTGGCGTGGTTTGCGGAGAACCGCGCGGCCATGATGGTTCAGGAGTAATGGCGATGGTGAAGGAAGTTGTTCTGATAACTAGCGGCGATCTGCGGCTGTCGGCCAACCAGGCGTGCTGGCCGGCGCAGAAGGAGCTGGAGGAGAAGCTGACCTCAGTGCTCGCTGCTATGGGGGTAATGATGCGGCGCGCCTTTCCTGTGGATGAAAGTGGAGCCGCGGCTTTGACGATGCCTTCTTCCTGAATGGCTTGAAGCAGTGGCTGGAGACGGGGACGGTTACGCATGATCTTTCGCATGTACAGCCGCTGAAGATGGACAGGCTTCCGGAGACGGCAAAGGCGGTGGGCCGCGAGGTGGCTACGGCTCTGCGCGATCGCAAGGCGATCTTCGGTATCTTCGATGAAGGCTGCATGGGCATGTACAACGCCATCATCGATGACGAGCTGCTGAATCCCTGCGGGTTCTTCAAGGAGCGGCTGAGCCAGAGCGCGCTTGCCGCGCGTATGACCACGGTCAGCGATGAGGAGGCCGCGGCGGTGCGTGCGTGGCTGGATGCACGCGGCCTGCGCTTCGTTACAGGCAAAGATGAGGCGACGGAGCTGACCGACCGCCAGATTCTGCTGCAGGCGAAGATGTATATCGCCGCCGTACGCATGGCGGCGGAGTTCGGCTGCGACGCCATCGGCATTCAGTATCAGCAGGGACTGAAAGACACGACTCCGGCTTCGGATCTGGTGGAAGGTTTGTTGAATAATCCCGATCGCCCCCCGGTCTTGGATGAGAACGGTGTGGAGCTCTTCGCGGGCAAGGCCCTGCCGCACTTCAACGAGGTAGACGAGGGCGCCGGTGTGGATGCCCTGGTGACTAACCGCTGCTGGGTGAAGCTTGGGCTTGATCCTTCGACGACGCTGCACGATGTGCGCTGGGGCGAAGAGCTTGAGGTCGACGGGGAGAAGCAGTTCGTGTGGGTGTTGCAGATCTCGGGCGCTGCTCCGGCGAGCCACTTCGTGGGCGGCTACGCAGGTTCTGTCAGCGAGCGGCAGCCGGCGATGTACTTCCCCCTCGGGGGAGGGTCGTTGAAAGGTGTGGGCAAGCCGGGAGAGATTGTGTGGAGCCGCGTCTTTGTCGAGGGTGGAGCGCTGCACGTGGACCTGGGCCGCGGCACGGTTGTCACACTGCCGTCTGAAGAGACGGAGCGCCGCTGGCGCGAGACCACCTATCAATGGCCTATTGTGAATACCGTCCTGCACGGCGTTACCCGAGATAGCTTCATGGCGCGGCATCGGGCCAACCACATCAGCATTGCCTATGCGAACGACGCTGCTGGAGCTGACTATGCGCTCGCAGTAAAGGCTGCGGCGTTTGCCGAGCTCGGATTAAACGTCCATCTCTGTGGTGTAAAGGCATAGTGACGAAGATCGAGGCGGTCACGGGCAAGGCCTATCCATGGCTGCTGGTGGGCATGCTGTGGTTTGTCTGCCTGTTCAACTACGCGGACCGGCAGGCCATCTTCTCGGTCTTTCCGTTGTTGCGTAAGGAGCTTGCGCTTACGCCGATTCAGCTCGGCATTGTGGGCTCAAGCTTTATGTGGATGTATGCGCTCGCCGGACCGTTGGCCGGATGGGCCAGCGACCGTGTCTCTCCGCGCAAGGTGATTGTCGGCTCATTAGCCTTCTGGTCGGTGGTGACTGCGGGGACCGCGCTGAGCCATACGTATGGCGTCCTGGTCTTCTTTCGCACGCTGGGCGGGTTAGGCGAGGCCTTTTACTTTCCCGCCGCCATGGCGCTGATCGGCGCGTATCACGGTGCGGCTACCCGGTCGCGAGCGATGGCGCTGCACCAGTCGAGCGTGTACGCAGGCACGATTGCCGGTGGAGCAATGTCGGCCTTCATCGCTGAGCGCCACGGCTGGCGCTCGAGCTTCACCATCTTTGGTGTGCTGGGCGTGGCGCTGGCGGTGGTGCTGCTCTGCTGTTTGCGGCAACCGCCTCGGGTTGCGGGCGATGAGCCACAGGAGAATCCGCTGCTGCATTTCGCCCGGGGAGTGCGTGAGGTGCTGCGCAACGGCCACATCATGCTGATGATTGCGGTCTTCATGGGAGCGAACTTTGTTGCCGTGGTCTTTCTGACGTGGCTGCCGACCTTCCTGCTGGAAAAGTTCCATATGAGCCTGACCAATGCCGGCTTCAGCTCGACGGCATATCTGCAGGCTGCCTCGGTGCTGGGTGTGTTGCTGGGCGGCTGGCTTGCCGATCGCTTTGCTGCAAAGCGATCAGGCGGACGTCAGTTGACGCAGGCGATTGGCCTGCTGTGCGGTGTGCCGTTTCTGTTTCTTACCGGATGGTCGATCACGGTGCTGGGACTGATCGTCAGCATGACCGGCTTTGGGTTTTTCAAAGGCATCTACGACGCGAATATCTGGGCGTCGCTGTATGACGTGGTGCCGGTGGAGAAGCGTGGTGTGGCAGCCGGTGTGATGAATAGCCTGGGATGGCTTGGTGGAGGATTTGCGCCTGTTCTAATCGCCGCTGCAGCGCAGCGCTTTGGATTGTCAGCGTGTATCAGCGCGACGTCGGTGATCTATCTGTGTTTGGCTGTCGTGATGATGGGATTGTCAGCGAAGCTCGCGAAGCGAACCTAGCAGCAAGGGTGAGATAAGATGTATCGCTTGCCCATGCATCCGTTGCCCCATTCTTTCGCGTAGCGAAAGGGTGGGGTATCGCGCTGTGCGCGACCT
>NZ_JBFRCY010000443.1:0-3913 GCF_052113305.1 Terriglobus sp. YAF25 | reverse complement strand
CCCATGCCCAACGCAAGCGTCACGATGGCCGTGATGGTGAACCCTGGGCTTTCCAACAGGGAGCGGACGCCATGCCTGAGGTCGCGCAGCAATTTATCCAGCCATATCCAGCGCCCATGCATGTAAAACTTCTCCTGTGCCGCACGCACGCTGCCGAAATTCCGCCTTGCCTTCCAGTGCGCAGCGTCCTTGCTCAGGCCCTCACGCTGTAACTCCTCGGCTTCCAATTCGATGTGAGCCTGAATCTCTTCTGCAAAATCCTTCGCAGTGCGCTTGCGCCTGAACATACTCATCCCTCCTCGGACCGCGGCTGATTTGCATCCAGAATCAGCCCAACTGCTCGCGTCAGCCGCCGCCATTCACTCGTTTTTTCCGTCAGCTGGTCGCGCCCCTTCTCGGTAAGCGAGTAGAACCGCGCTTTGCGATTGTTTTCGCTTACGCCCCACTTGGCGCGAATCCACTTCCTGTCTTCCAGCCGTTGCAAAGCGACATAAAGCGACCCATGTTCGACAAGGAAGACATCTTCCGATTGCCGTTGAATCGATCGCGCAATCCCCTGACCGTGGCACGAACCGAAGACAAGGCTCTTGAGGATCAGCAGGTCCAGGGTGCCCTGCAACAGGGCAATTCGTTCGTCGTTATTCTCTCGGGTCGACATTCTGCCCAAGTATCCGCTTGCTTGGGTAGAATGTCAACACGAGTCTGAACGTCGGCGATTATGCACTTATTCACAAGGTGTAAGCGATGAATTCCAGGGCAGTTGCCTCCGGCGCCTCCGTTTGTTAAGTTGGCGTACATGCCGTCATCTGTGCCCGAACAACTCAGCAGGACCATTGAAACTCTTTACCGCTCCGAATCGGGCCGGGTTCTGGCGACACTGGTGCGCCTGCTCGGAGACCTGGACCTGGCCGAGGAGTCGATGCATGAGGCCTTCGCTGCCGCATTGGACACATGGCCGAAGAGCGGCATTCCGGACAACCCGCGTCCCTGGCTGATTTCAACGRCACGCTTCAAGGCCATTGACGCCATACGCCGTCGCGCGCGCTTCGATGGAGCGCAGCGAGATCTAGTTGTCCACATGGAGTCGCGCGTCAATGACGAACCGGGCGGAAGTGGCGAGGCGGCGGATGAAGAGATAGAGGACGATCGACTGCGTCTGATCTTCACCTGCTGCCATCCCGCTCTGGCTCCGGAAGGACAGCTTGCGCTCACTCTGCGGGAGATCTGCGGCCTGACCACGGAGGAGATTGCCCGGGCATTTCTGGTGACGCCGGCAACGCTGGCCCAACGCATCGTGCGTGCCAAGACAAAGATTCGCGAAGCGCGGATTCCCTACGAGGTGCCGGCGCCGCAGGAGTTGCCGGAGCGGCTGAACGCCGTGCTTCAGGTCATCTATCTCGTCTTTAATGAGGGCTATTCGGCTGCGGCGGGAGCCGAGGTCACGCGGGCCCAACTCACCGGCGAAGCCATTCGATTGGGACGGCTGCTGATGGAGCTTCAGCCAGAGCCGGAGAGTATGGGGCTGCTTGCCCTGATGTTGCTGCAGGAATCCCGCCGCGCCGCAAGGACCTCGCCGACCGGAGAGCTGATCCTGCTGGAACATCAGGACCGCTCGCTCTGGAACCGGGAGCAGATCGCCGGGGGAGTGGCACTGGTGGAGCGCGCCCTGAGCTCCCGCCGCTTCGGCGTTTACACACTACAGGCTGCGATTGCGGCCGTTCATGCGGAGGCGGAATCGATCGCTGCGACCGACTGGCGGCAGATTGTCGCGCTTTACAACCAATTGGTGCGGATTCAGCCTTCACCGGTTGTGTATCTCAACCGCGCCGTGGCCATTGCCGAGTGCGATGGTCCGGAGGCTGGTCTGACGCAGGTCGAAGCGGTGTTAAAGCAGGGCGAATTGGCGAATTACTACCTGGCGCACTCCGCCCGTGCCGAGATGTACCGCAGACTGGGCCAGACAGCTGAAGCCCGGGCTTCGTATGAGAAGGCGTTGGCGCTGACTCAACAGGAACCGGAGCGGCAGTTCCTGCAGGAGCGGATTCGGCAGTTGAAATAAAAAACTGAAATAAAAATCGGAACGGCTGTCGAATTTCCGTCTCCCCAACGACTATAGGGCAAAAGAACGATGCGCTGCGGTTTCCTGAGTGAATGGGAAACGAGCCACAGAGACCAAGGAGAAAAAAGTCATGCCGCAATATATGGTTTGCAACTACCTTCCCGATAACTTCGACCCGTCCACCGTAACTGAGGCGATGATGGAAGAGATCCACGCGCTCAACCGCGAAATGATTGCAGCCGGCGCCAGGAAGTTCGCCTGCGGTATTGCCCCGGTTGCCAATGCAAAGACGCTGCGGAAGCAGGCGGACGGCAAGGTACTCATCACCGACGGACCGTACATCGAGACCAAAGAGCACATGGGCGGATTCTGGATTCTGGAAGCCGCCAATCTGGATGAAGCACTCGCATGGGCGAAGAAGGCCGCCATCGTCTGCGATGTGCCCGGCGAGGTGCGCGAGCTTCTTTTCTTTCCTGCCCCGTAGCCACAGATCTAAGCACCAAAGGCCGGGGTCCCCAATGAACGTGTTCATTGGGGTGAAAAGGCGCGTTCTATACCAGCCTGGGGCAACGCCCAGGTCTACGGCCCATAGAAATTAAAGGGCTGAAGGCCCGCTCTATAGCCCTCAGTGAAGGCGGAAGCAAGAGGAGAAGAACTGTGAAATACCTATGTTTTGGCTACTACGACAAAGACAAATTCGATGGCATGACTGATGCCGAGCGAAACGCGATGTTCGACACATGCTTTGAATACGACGACCATCTGCGAGCCAACGGGCACTGGGCCGGTGGCGAAGCACTTCAGGGTCCGGAAACCGCTTTGACCTTGTCCTGGAAGAACGGCAGAGTGGCAACGACCGATGGTCCCTATACGGAAACCAAGGAACACCTCGGCGGCATCCTCATCCTTGAGGCGAGAGATATGAATCATGCTGTACAGCTCATCGGCCAGCATCCGGCGCTGAGGTATGGCAACAGTTTCGAGATTCGGCCAGCCGGAGATATGAGCGAAATCGTCAAGGCAAGTGAGCAGCGACGGCGGGTCACTGCTCACTGAAGATGGCTCTAAGGCGTATCGGCAAATTATGTTGACCTGAGATAGAAACTGGTGGGAGCAGCGGGCTTTAGCCGCTGAGGGCGATCAGAATATAAACGTGCCTCAGCGGCTAAAGCCGCGTTCCTTCTCACGTCGGTACGGTATGGCTGAAGCCATGCCCTTAAGCAAGGCATTCGGGCGTTGCGCGAACAGAAAAAGTTCCATCTCTCGATGAAGAATAGAAACAGAGGGTCTACTCTTCCAGGCCTTGTTTATTCTGCGCTGCCTTGGCCTTCACCAACCGCGGTCCGGCACACAGCCATTCCCTTCGCACCCTAATGGGCATAGCTGACGACACGTGTCAGCTTCCAGCTTCCGTCTTTCAGTTGCCAGATATGCAGGAACTTGGCTTCTCCTACCTGCCACTCATCCGCACCTGGATCGAGAAAGCGAGTCATGCCTAGTTGCTTTGCTGCGGGAAACTCTTTCTCGTGGCCAGGGTGATGGAAGCGATGGACACCCATCTCGATCGCTCCATAGCCTTTGACCGGGTAGACCTGCAGACTTCCGGGCACGAGTTCGCGAACCATCACGCCGCAGGTGTTGTGTTTGACGGAGTCGAGAAAGGCCTGCCTGCCCTGCATCAGGCCGCCCTGGTCATGGTAGAACTCGAGATTCTCGTCTACCAACGCGGTCAGCTTCTCGTAGTCGCAGTGATTCGCCGCATCAAACAACTGCGTATCGAGGTTTTGCATCGTCTCGAACAGCTTGGATGGTTCGGTTTGGGATCCGGTCTGGGAGAAAGCTGCGGTCGAACCC